>DASTJU010000270.1:0-4241 GCA_035716295.1 Chthoniobacterales bacterium
CGTCGATCGACGGTTCGGTTTCGAGCCGATCCATCCCGCCCTTTAAACTGTCAACCGAGGAAACGTCGTAGCCCCAACGGGTGAGCAACCCGGCAAGGACCTGCCGAGTGTCTTGATGATCTTCCACCACTAGAATCCGCATATTCCCCTCGGGACGGCAACTGATTCGGATGAGCGGAGCGATCCGGCTGTATCCGGGTCGGTGTTATTTGATTAGCGACCATGCTAGAATTGCCGCCGAATGGAAATTCAAACGCGGAAATTTGTGATCGAGGATTATGAGGCCGCGGTTGAGTTGTGGAAACGGGTCGAAGGTGTCGAGATCGCGGAGGGCGATGATCGGGAAGGTGTCGCGCAATTTCTCGCGCGCAATCCGGGCCTGAGTCGCGTCGCGACAGATGGATCAATCATGATCGGGGTGGCGTTCTGCGGAAACGATGGACGGCGCGGTTACATTTATCATTTGGCGGTCGATCCGAACTATCGAGGCCAGGGAGTGGGTAAACGGTTGGTCGGCGAGTGCCTGGAAGGTTTGCGCCGGCTCGGCCTCCAACGCGCTAACATCTTGGTGGCGACAGACAATCCACGCGGCCGCGAATTTTGGAGTAAGTGCGGCTGGGAAGAACTCGATGGCGCGATCGGAATGGGAATCGGTTTGTGATTTTCGATTTCCGATCAGCACTCAGATGTTGCCGCTGTTTGAACCTGCATTAGCGTTCGCCTTACGTTTCGTTCAATGACATTGAGGCTACGATCGATCTTGGTTTGCGGCGGGTTACTGCTCCTTGCCAGCAGCTCGTTTGGTCAGGGCGCGTATGAACAAGCCAAGGACGGCAAAACTTTAATTTGGAACGGCACTCCAAAACCGGGCGAGGTCGCAACCTGGGATGGCGATCGAGACAAGGAAAATTACGCGACCGGATTCGGCGCGCTGACCTGGTACACGGCCAAAGGAACGGTTTACGGTCTTTATTATGGGAACATGGTCCAGGGAAAACTCGAAGGACCAGTCAACGTGCATACGAACGGACGAACCGCGCACGCTTACTTTGTCGGTGGCGGGCGCGTGACAGGATGGGCTCGCGGGCCGGCGCCAGCCAAGATGGCGGTACCGGAAGGAGTCATCGTTGAAGAACGCAAGGTCCAGGCGGAAAAAGTAGCAGCCGCGGAGAAGAGGACGGCAGAGGCTGCGGAGGCCGAGAGAAAACGGAAGCCTGCGCCGGAAAAATTACGTCCACCTGAACCGGTCGCAACCAAGCCAGAAACAAAACCAGAAAAAGCAGAGGTCAGTTCTTCTGAGAAACCGGGTTCGGAAACTCCAGCCGCAGTAGCGGAGAAACAGAGCGAACCACCGAGAGCTACCAGCCCAGCTCGGACCTTTGATGAACCAACACCAATTCCAGCAAAACCGGAGATCGCCAACCGGAAGTCAGAACCCACTCAACGCCCGACCGCCGAACCGTCCGTAACTGCGTCCGCCATAAACGAACCGCCACATCAGGAGCTCATGGCGGCACCGAAAACAGAAATCGCAGGCGGAGCATCGGAGATCACTCGCGAATCGTCGCCCGCGTCGACGAAGAAGGAATCTTCCGCCGACGTTTCGTTAAAGGCGCTGGTGGGGCCGCCATCGTCTCTGCGCGCGACGACTGAAACATCAACACCGAAAACTGAAACTGAAACATCGACATCGGGAAACAATGCTCCGCTCACGGAAGCCGAAGCGATCAATCTCGCGGACACCGAAGCGCGCCGGCAAGGTGCCCCCCTAGACGATTATCAACGTCCGAAAGTCGATCACTCCGCGGTGAAAGGGAAGTGGTCGCTCTTTTATGGATTGAAGGAAGGCGGAAGCAGCGGCGCGTTCACCGTCACGGTCGAAGACAAGACGAAAAAAGTAGAAATTAGGAAGTAGAAAAGTTTAGCGCTTCCGATATTCGAGCCGCTTTAAATCGGGAGGCTTTTGCAAAGTGGCGCGCGGCTTGGCGTTGCGATTCAGCATCGGGTTAGCCATTCGGAAGATGGCAGCCATCAATGCCTCAGCCCGTTCGTTCCAAATGTCGCCATGGTCTTTGATAATGCTCGGATCGACTTTGATGTCCCAATAGGGCACATCGACATTTCCAACTCGCTTGATCTGCCAAACGGCGAGTTTCCTATCGGCTGCGTCCAGAACGAAACCGTCTCCGGCGTGATTGTGTCGCAAGTTTTCCTCAAGCGCCGGAAGGCCAGCCGGTGACACGATGGTTTCATTCCGATCGACGGTAACATGGTTGATGAGCGTTCGGCTGTGACCGGGCGTAGACGTATAAAATTCGCGCTCGCTTTGCAAATTCTTGGCGGCTCCGGGAGCTGGGACTTCGTTAAATGCTTTTGTAGTCGAGGCCAAACGTGTGCCGATCGGAAAAATCGCTCCGGTGGCCCAGTCGCCGCTGGAGGTCAACGAGACAAACATCGGCCGCGTATTTTCGGTGTCGCGAATATAAAGAGCTGAGATCATTTGCCGCGCCAGGACGCTGTCTGCGGCCGGATTGACCACAAGGATGAGATCGGCCGGTAAACTTCGGTCGGCGATGGCGTGACCGTGAATCTCAGCGTTGATGGCGTGCGCGACAGCTCGCTCGACAATGAGTCCGCCGAAAGAGTGGCCGAGCAGAATCGTATACTGATTCCCAGTGCCCTTTTTGCGCGCGGCTTCGGAGATCGCGGCGATCGCGTCGTAGCAATCGTAGTTACTGGCGATGCGTTCGGCGGCGGCCTTGCGATTCCAAAAACTGAGCTCCTTCAAAACCGGGACCGGAGTCAGCTTGCCTCGCCAGGCGAGATAAACGCCCACGAGGTTGAATCCGGCATCGCGAATGGCGGGCGCGGAGTTGAGTCGCTCCAGCAGACCCGAAAAACTTTTGACGTCGCCGGACTCGGCGTTGTTCTGCCAACCGTGGACATAAGTGATGACCAGCGGCCGGTTCGTTTTCTCAACCAACTCTACCGCGTTGGTGAGTTGGCTTGGGTCCTGATAAGAGCCTTGCTCGCCAAACTCAATGAAGGCGAGTTTGTAGCCGGTCCCGGTGACAACCGAATTGTGCGGATTGGCGGCAGAGTTCTCGCGTAATGGCGAAAGATGAGTGCAACCGGCAAGTAAACCGGCACAAATGCAAGCCGCGATGATTCGAATGGGGGACAAAAACGATGTCGATGTAGCAATTTCATCCGGCAACGACAAGTTGAATCCGTAACGGCTTCTCCTGCTGCATTTTTCCACGCCAGCGGCTCCGGCCCCAGCGGTTTAGGGTCTTCGCCTTTTTATTAGCGGTGCGGACTTTCCTGTTGTGAACGCCTAACCAAATGAACTACAATCGGCGCCCTTGTGAACGCGCCTCGTCTTGTCTGTTTAACGCTCTTGCTGACATTGGTTTTTGCGAGCGGCGCCTACGCCGGCGGCACCTATCAGCGCACTGAGGACCGCAAGAAAGCGCTTGTTTGGAACAATGACCCCCAACCCGGAGACGGCGCCATCTGGTCGGGCGATCGCGACTCGGATGGCTACGCGACCGGATCCGGCACGCTTCAGTGGTTCCGGGTTGAGCGAGGTTTCATGACCGGGTCGAACATCCCAGGCCGAAAGCGGACTCCGATCAGCAGTTATTCTGGGACAATGGTGCATGGAAAATTCGAGGGCGGCGTCATGACCGTTGACCACGGGAAGACCTATCACACGACCTATGCCGACGGTCATAAAAAGGGGCGCTGGATCGCGGGGCCATTAATTTCGAAAGCAGAAGGCGCCGAGACCGCAGCTCCGGCGGAGAAACCGGCGGCGGCCGAGACTGCAGCGTCGACAGAAGTTGCGAGCGAGGCACGCAGTTCGGAAAAAGTTTCCGGAGAAAAGGCGCAAGCTCGCGTTGCGGAAGAGGCAACGTCGGATGTTCCGGCAGAAGGACCCGCCTCCGTTCAGCCGGCTGAAGAGAAACCGGAAGTCAGAGGTCAGAAGCCAGAGATCAGTAAATCAGAAGTGGCAAAAGAAGAGAAACCGACAGCGCCCACGAAAACTCAACCGCTGATCGCTCACGCTTTGACCGAAGAACCGGTCCAATCGTCTACGCCGCGCGCACCTGCGACCAAGAAAGCCGCACTTCAGCCCGGTGCCGTTCGCGCAATTGAGCGACCGACTCGCGACGATAGCAAAAAATCGGAAGCTGAACGGGTCATGCGGGCTGAGCGCGCGAAACCTGAAAGCACTG
>DASTJU010000271.1:0-9796 GCA_035716295.1 Chthoniobacterales bacterium
CAGAGGACAGCGACCGAAATTCGAATTTCGAAACTCGAAATGCGGATCGATCGCGGGCGGAAAGCACGGAAAAAGTATAGGGCGAAGAAGTAGAAATTAGAAAGTATGAAGTAGAAGATGCAGAGATCGCGAAATGCGATCACCTGCAGTTTCCTGATTTGAAACTCGCTCGCTACCCACACTCGCTCGCTGCTGCCCGTCGCAGCTTTGCCTTCTATGTCGTTCATCCCATTCGCTCCATTCCTGGTTCCCGACTTCTCTAAGCCGCAAAGGATCAGCAGTTTAGCAGAATTGAGAATTTCGCAAATATAAGAGGGAAAATCCCGGTTCCAGAGGCGTAGGGGCATACTTCTAGCTTTTACAGTCGTTCGTGCTGGAACACGCGCTTTCTGCTGAGGAGCATAGCCAGATCCTTCAAACGATCGAGATGTTTGAGGCGATCACTCAAACGCAACCCGAGGATTATCAATCGCTCGAGATTCTGAGGGAGGCTTACACCAAAATCGGGCGTCACGACGACGCGCTCCGGACCTCGCGGAAACTAGCGGAAGCATATTTCAACGCCGGATCGTTCACACCCGCGCTCCAGCAGTGCGAAATGATCCTGACCCGCGACCCGAACGCGCCGGAAATCCTGGCGATGCTGGGCGAAATCGAGGCGCGTTTGCAGGCATCGGGCCAGGCGATCATCGACAAAGATAAATCGACACCGACGAGCGGTCTGGTCAGCAGTCCGTTTACGCGCAACGACGGTTCGCTCATTTCGCCAAACGTGGAAGGCGCGTTGATCGATGTCGATCTAACCCGCGGTAAAGGTTTGGGCCGGATCACCAATTTGCACGAACGCGGCGACGATCATCTCGCGAAATTTTTGATCGTGCAACAGCTCTTCGGCGAAGAGCAGGTGAATGCCGCGCTCGAAACGGTGAAAATTGCAAACAAAGATTTGAATGGGCAGACGATGGCGGTCTCGATGTTGGAAGAGCTTTGCAAGGACAATCCAGCGCAGCTCGACGCCATTCTCTCGGCGTTGATCGACCGGACAAAATTTGCCTACGTTCCACTCGAATATTACGACACCGACCGGCAGATCGCGCCGATGCTGCCCGAAGTTCTCACGCTCGGCCGGCTATTTGTTCCGTTCGACCTGGTCAGCCGCACCATGATGGTGGCGTGCTGCAATCCGTTTGATTCGGCCGGACGCGATGCGGTCCAGCAATCGGTCGATTACACAGTTTCGTGGTACCTGGCGCGTCCATCGGCCATTGTAAAAAGTTTGCAGTCTATCTACCGGCTCCAGTCTCATGTCTAAACCGTTCATGAGAAGCAAATCTTTCGGCGAACGGATCGCAGACGTGTTGATCGAGGAAGGTCTTCTCCTTCCGAATCAACTCGAGGAAGCCATTACGATTCAAAAAACCGGAGGCGGCCGGTTGCTAAAAATTCTGACCGACCGGCAGTTCGTGACTGAGCAGGACATGGTCTTCAGTATGGGCCGCTGCCTGAACACGCCGTCGGTGAATCTCACGCGGTTGCGTGTTCCGGAAGAAGTGATGTCGCTGGTGCCGCGCGAAATGGCGAAAGCGAACCGGCTGGTGCCGATCGCGCGCCTGGACGGAAAACTTTTCGTGGCGATGGCCGACCCGACCAACGTGCTCGCGGTCGACGACCTGAAACGACGTGTTCAACTCGAGATCGTTCCGATGATCGCGACCGAGCGCGCGGTAGCGGAGGCGCTCAGCGGCGCACATGGCACCGGCAACATGAGTCAGGTGATGAGACTGGTCGCGGACGAAGCCGCGCAGTCCGCCGATGCCGTCGAAGTGCAGGCGAACAAGCGCGAAGAGATCGACCTCGACCGTCTGGCGCACGACAGCGAAGACGCGCCCGTGATCAAGATCGTCAATTTGATCCTGGCCCAGGCCGTAAAAGAAAAGGCGTCGGACATTCACATCGAGCCGTTTCAGAACACGCTCAAGCTTCGCTACCGCATCGACGGCGAATTGGCTTTAGCGGAGTCGCCGCCAAAAGCGTTGCAACTGGCGATCACATCGCGCATCAAGATTTTGGCCGGACTGAACATCGCCGAGCGACGCGTTCCGCAGGACGGCCGGTTCCGAATTCGTGTGCTTGGAAAAGAGATCGATCTTCGTATCTCGATCCTGCCCACGGCGCATGGCGAAAAAATCGTCATTCGTATTCTCGATAAAGCTTCGCTCACCGGCAGCATCGACCAGATGGGCATGGACGCCGACACGCTCTCGAAATTCAAAAAGGCGATCGACGCGCCGCACGGAATGATTCTCGTCACCGGCCCAACCGGTTCTGGTAAGACGACCACGCTTTACTCGGTGTTAAAGGAATTAAACGGCCCGGAATACAACATCGTGACGGTCGAAGACCCGATCGAGTACGAGCTGTCCGGAATCAATCAAGTCGCGGTGCGCAGCGACATCGGTCTCGATTTCTCGTCCGCGCTGCGCTCGATCCTGCGCCAGGACCCGGACATCGTGATGGTCGGTGAAATTCGCGACAACGAAACCGCGGATATCGCGGTAAAGGCGGCGCTGACCGGTCACCAGGTGTTGAGCACGCTGCACACGAACGATGCCGCCGGCGCCATTACCCGTTTGGATGACATGGGGATCGAGCCGTTTTTAATTTCCAGCTCCATCCTGATGGCGTGCGCGCAACGACTGGTGCGGCGTATCTGCACCAATTGTAAGGAAGAGTTCGTTCCCGAACCGGAATTGCTTGAGAAGCTCGCGCTGACGGACAAAAAGAACACCGTTTTTTACCACGGAACCGGCTGCGACCGTTGCAAAGGGCGCGGCTATCTCGGCCGTGCGGCGATAATTGAAGCGCTTCCAGTGAGCGAAGCAGTCCGGCGTTTGATCATCAAACGCGCGTCAGCCGCAGTGATCAAAAATCAGGCGGTCACCGAAGGAATGAAAACTTTGCGCATGGTCGGAATTGAAAAAGCGCTCGAGGGCATAACCACGCTTGAAGAAGTGTGGCGAGTAACGGCCGAGGACCGTTAAGGCGATGACAATTCCATTTGTCGATCTTTTCAAAAAATTTACCGGTCGCTTTACTTTTGTGACCGCGGCACCTCTCGCGCCTGCCCTACCGACGCGAGTGGCAAAGAAACCCGCCAACGAACGGCTGAGCAAAACGGTGTTGCCCCACGCGACGCGCTCATCTTCGCCGCCGGATCCATTTCGGAGCGCAGCCGGCGCAACGTCGGCGCGCACCAGCGCACCGCCGCTTGAACTCGGCGCCCACAGAATAACGGCTTCACCAAAACGAGGACAATCGAGCCATCTGCCGCCAGCTCTCGCGCGGGCCCTCGAACCGAAATTGGAGCGCGCCATCTCGTTGCGGATCGCAGATTTTATCGATCGCGTCCCGGCGGGTTACATCAAGCCGATCGAGATCCTGGACGCGAGCGCGCGGGTTTCATTGAAGGCATCCGAAATCGAAAAAGGAATGCCGGAGCAGAAACCGACCATTGCGCTCCCCAGTCTTTATCAACAGGTGCCCGAAATATTTGTGCGTAGTGTCCGACCGGACGATCCAACGCGGGTCGCGTTGCCGTTTGAAAAAGTGCTCGAGCAATTCAAGAGCGCGAACGTCCGCAGTGATCAGCTGCGCGATCCAGCGGTGCCACAGCTCGATACGCCGATTTTGAAGGCGACGCTCCAGGACTCGGAGCGTTTCGGAACCAAACTCGAGCCGCTCGAGACCTCTGCTTTTCCTTCAATACCGATGAAACCGGCAACGGCGGAATCAATCGCCGCTGCCGAACCGGACGCGACTGTGCAAGAAACGGCAACATCGAAATCGTCGAGTCATCCGGTCGTTTCACTTTATTCTCCGGACCTCGAGCCGAAGAGCGAGCCGTCGGGTCCGGGCGGGACGGGCGCTAAAATCCCTTTTGATGTTTCGCCGAATGGAACGGGTGCGTCCGCATCCGAGAGAGTTCCAGCCTCTAGCGGGCCGCCCGTTCCAAAGCCTTTACCGTTCAGGCCTGAGCTGCCGAAAATCGCGTTTGCGCCGTCGGTCGAGATGCCAAAAGCGCTGCCGCCGCTGAAAAAAAAGCCCGCGGCATCGTCAGCACCGAAACCCGCGACAATTTCCGCGCCGGCGAAAGATGAGACACCGATTGCGCTGTCGCTGAAAGTCGTGCTCCAAAATCTGCCCGCCTTTCAATTGGATGGAGATGCCGGCACTGTTTCGGACGAAGACCGGCTGACATTGCCGCTCGCGCTGATCGAGACACAATTGGCCAGCGGACGGATATCGATTGCGCCGGAGATTTTCCAGGCGGCATTGCCGCAAAAGCATCGCGGTCTGTTTCAAGTCGACGAGGCCAAAACGCCGGTCGCGTTGCCACTCGAGGAAGTGCTGAAGAATTTGCCGGCGACGATATTGAAACTTCGCGACGATCAGGAAGACCTCGCGCCACACACGGATTTCGAGACCCCGTTCTCGGTCAAAGCAAAAGAGGACGCGCAACGTCTTGCCGCCGATAAGGCGCCGGCTGAGAAAATTGCCACCAAGGCGCCAGAGCAATCAATCGTCGAAGAGAAGATCGACATCGAACCGGTCGCCGAGAAAAAAGTCGACCCGAAAGAAGTGGTTGCTGCAGCGTCCGCGTTGCCGGGTGTAAAAGCGTGCGCCATCACATTTTCGGATGGCTTGAGTTTGGCCGGAGAATTACCAGAGCAAATTGCGGCGGAAGGTTTGTGCGCGATGGCGCCCGCGTTATTGGAGCGAATCGATCAACATGTCCGTGAAACGAAGCTCGGCTCGCTTACGGCGGTCACGCTGTATACGAGCGGCTCTGCGCTAAGCTTTTTCGCACATGGGAACATTTGCCTGACTGCGCTGCATGCCGAGGGATCGCTGCTCTCGAAGACTCGGACGCAAATTGCCCAACTAGTGGAGAAACTTTCGCACACTTACGCGCAGACGGAGAAGCCGCATGTCGATCATTAATTACGCGAGCCGCGAAATTCAGTTCAAGATCGTTTACTACGGTCCGGCGTTGTGCGGCAAAACGACCAACCTCGGTTACATTCACCAGCGGATTAATCCGCTGAACCGCGGCGACCTGGTTTCGCTCGCGACTGCGACCGAGCGCACGCTCTTTTTCGATTTCCTTCCGCTGAACGCGGTCGTGATCAAGGGATTCGTGACCAAGTTTCAACTCTACACCGTTCCCGGCCAGGTAATTTACAACGCGACCCGGCAACTGGTGCTGCGGAGTGTCGACGGAATTGTTTTCGTGGCCGATTCGCAATGGGAAAAAATGGAAGAGAATGTCGAGAGCTTCAAAAATCTCAGCGATAACCTCGCGCTCCAAAACATGGCGTTCGAGGAGATCCCGTGCGTGCTTGAGTACAACAAGCGCGACCTCCCGAGTATCGCGCCGGTCAATTACATGGAATACGTTTTGAACAACCGGAAGAAGCGGTTGCAAAGTTTCGAAGTAATTTCGAGCAGCGGACAGAACGTGTTCGCGGCGCTGAATGCGGTCTCCCAAATTTTGCTGCACAAGTTCAGCAAGCAAAGCGAAGCGCCCCAGGGTGCGCCCTTGCCAGTGGCGATCCCGGTCGAACCGACCGCGGCACAAACGCAACAGCTTTCGGCATGAACGCGATCCCGGTTCTCACGATCGAAGACGTAGCGACCCTTGATGGCGTGCTCGGCGATTTTTTAAAGAAAACCGAGTCCGATCTGACCGTAGTCATTGATCGCGGCGGCAACGTAATCTCGCAGTGCGGGGACATGGACGTGATGGACGTGACCGTGATTGCTGCGCTTGCGGCCGGCTCCTTTGCCGCCACCCGCGAGCTCGCTCGGCGTATCGGCGAAATCGAATTCAATGCTCTCTATCATCAGGGCAACGGCAGCCACATGTTTATGAATTCGGTGGATGACGACACGATCATGATCACCGTGTTCGGTTCGCGCACGACAGTGGGGCTGGTGCGGTTCTATTCGACCGCGGCCGCGCAAAACGTGGCTGGGATTTTGAAATTGCTCCGGCGCACTACGCACGGATTTTCCTTTGACGCGAAAGACATATCGGCGGCGCCGGTATTTGTCGATCAACCGTAAGACGACCGACTCAGTAGTCGCAATCTTCGCTCTTCCTCTACCGCTCGTGCCTGGGCTCCCTTCTATTAAGACGGGGAAAGAAGAGGAGCGCGGAAGAGGAAGATTATAAAACAGAAAAGGGACGGACCCTTCGGTCCGCCCCCTCCCTGCCTACGAGCTTCTCCTAGCTCTTGTTTTGGGAAATCAATGCCCGGATGAGTTTTGTGAAACCACCTCGTTGAGTTTGAAGATGGGCAAAAACATTGCGATCACGATCCCGCCGACGATCACGCCCAGGAAAACGATCAGCATTGGTTCGATCAAAGAGGTGAGGGCGTCGAGCATCGCTTCGATTTCTTCGTCCCAGAAATCGGCCATTTTCTCGAGCATGTTGTCGATCTTGCCGGTGGCTTCACCCGCCGAGACCATTCGAAGTAGCATGGGCGGGAAGATCGATTTCTTCGACATCGCGATGGAGAGGTTGTCGCCTTTTTCGACATCTTCACTCACGCCTTTGATGCTGTTCTCGATGACGTAATTGCCGGAGGTACCACCGACAATTTCCAACACTTCCAAAATTGGTACGCCGCTGCGGATGAGCTGAGCAAAGGTGCGCGAGAAGCGCGACATGCAAATCTTGTGCACGAGGGGTCCGAAGACCGGCAGCTTCAATTTCCAGCGGTCGGAGAATTGTTTGCCACGTTTGGAACGGAGAAAGGTTCGGATTCCAAAAATCGCTCCGGCAATTCCGAGCACCATAAAATACCATTCGGCCCGGACAAAATCGCTGAGGTCGATCAGGAACTGGGTTGGCGCGGGCAGCTTTGCGCCGAAATCCTTGAAGATTTCGCCGAAAATCGGCACGACCCGGACGATCAGGAACGTGGTAATCGCGAATGCGATGCAAACCACGATGACCGGGTAGGTCATTGCCGATTTGACCTTTTTGCGCAACCGGGCGCTGGCTTCGAGAAATCCGGCGAGGCGCTCCAGAATCTCGGCGAGCAAACCGCCGCTTTCCCCGGCTTTCACCATGCTGACGAAGAGTCGATTAAAAACGCGCGGATGTTTCGCGATCGAATCGTGAAAAGTTTCACCACCTTGGACCCGCGTCGTTACGTCGCTGACGACATGACGCAGGCTGCGCTGGCGTTTGGGATCGCACTGATCATAAAGGGCGGTCAATCCCTGGACCAACGAAATGCCGGCCTCGATCATGGTCGCAAGCTGGCGAGTGAAGAGAACAAGGTCGGTCTCTTTGACCGACCAGGTTTTCTTGCGGGAGCGGCTGGCGACCGATTTCTTTTGGAGCGACAACACCATCAGGCCGCGGCTCATCAGACTGGTGACGGCGTTGTCTTCGTTAAGGGCGTCTTGGATGCCGGAGACGATGCGGCCGGAGGCGTCTCTAGCTTGGTAGGCGAAGGTGATCATGTTATAATTTCTATAATCACTAAAGCACCTATAGTGCCACCGCCTTGCCTTCCCCGGAAATCCTCCCACACTACCCCCCTAAATGCCTGTCGCTTGCGACCTTTACCAACCTTTCCCTGGCCTCTTTTTTTGGCAGTATTATGACTCCAAGATAAAGGCTGAACTCTGCTCCAGTGCCATCCTGGTTTCCGAAAAAATTTATCTGGTTGATCCAATTTTACTGGAAGCTTCTCAACTGGACCGGCTTCGCAGGAAAGCGCCCCCCGCGGGCATCATCGTAACGAATGCTAACCATGTGCGCGCCTCCGCCTACTATTCGAAAGAGCTTTCAGTGCCGATTTTGGCCCATCGCGCCACTTTTCCAGACAAGCAGCCGCCACCGTTCGAGGAGCTCAAAGGCGGCGGAAAAATTTGCGCCGAACTGGAGGTAATTGCGATCGAGGGCGCCGTTGCCGGCGAGATTGCGCTTTACGATCCATTAAAGGGCGGAACGTTCATCGTCGGCGACGCTCTAATTAACTTCGAACCTTCGGGTTTCACAGTTCTTCCCCGGAAATATTGCCTGAACGAAAGACAACTTCGGCAATCGATGTCGGAGCGTCTGACTCGGCCAGCAGAGCGAATGCTTTTCGCCCACGGCACACCGATTCTTTCTGGTGCCACTGCGCACTTGCGACGTTTGTTGGAGAATGATTCCTAGGTCGAAGTGAATTCGGAAGATCAACATTTTGAGAATGAAGCGGGACCTGGCAATCCGCTCAGTCGTTTTCTGCGATTGATTCGTTTCTCGCACACGATTTTTGCGTTGCCGTTTGCTCTTGGCGCGCTCGTGGTGGCCGCGAACGGCTTGCCGTCGGGACGAACATTGCTTCTGGTCCTCGTTTGCATGGTCTGCGCCCGCACCGCGGCGATGCTTTTCAATCGGTTCGTCGATTGGTCGCTTGATCAACGCAATCCACGCACAGCATCGCGGCATTTGCTCGTGTCGAAATCGATTCTGCTCGTCGCCTTGATCGTCAGTTCGGCTGCATTTCTCGCCGCTGCCAGTGCGATCAATCGGCTCACGTTTGTGCTCTCGCCGCTCGCCCTTGCGATCGTTTTCTTTTATTCGCTGACCAAACGTTTCACCGCTGCGACCCACTTTTTTCTTGGGTTGGCGCTCGCTGTCTCTCCGATCGGGGCCTGGGTTGCTCAACGAGGAGATGTCGATCTTGCGCCGTTCGTTTTGGCGATCGGAGTCATTTGCTGGGTCGCAGGATTCGATCTGATTTATGCGACCCAGGATTTTGAATTCGACCGGCGGGAGGAAGTCCGCTCGCTCGTTGTAAAACTTGGTATCGCCCACAGCCTTCGGCTCGCACAATTGCTCCACCTATTGCTGCTGGTCGCGCTAATTGGCTTTGGTTTTCTAGCGAAGCTCGGGCCAATTTATTTCTGCGCGATGCTATTGGTCGCCGTCGCGCTTGTCTACGAACATCGCAGCGCACGATCGCTCGATGTGGCCGGCATTAATCGCGCATTTTTCCAGAGCAACGCTTTTGTCAGCGCTGTCTTTTTAGTGGCGGTTTGTTTGGACCGGCTGGTCTGAATAATGCCAGTCCGGCTCGGACTTACATCGCGTTCAATTGCGCGACGCGTTTCTCGTGGCGACCGCCTTCAAACGGAGTTTCCAACCAAACCCGCACAATTTTCAATGCGAGATCTTCGGGAATCATGCGCTGGCCGATTGAAAGCACATTCGCGTCGTTATGTTGACGTGAAAGACGCGCGGTCTCCTCGTTCCAGCAAAGCGCGCAGCGGACAAGATGAACCTTGTTCGCGGCCATCGCTTCGCCGTTGCCCGATCCGCCGAAAACGATACCCCGCTCGCATTCACCGCGCGCAACCGCTTCCGCCGCCGGCCGAATGAAGAGGGGATAATCGACCGGGTCTTCATTGAAAGTGCCGCAATCTTTCACTTCGTGACCAAGCGAAACGAGAAGTTCTTTAACCTTTTCCTTGTAACGAAAACCGGCGTGATCGCTTCCGAGTGAAATGTTCATTTCCGTTTCGCTAGACTAACGCGGCTGCGTTTGTCGAGCAAAGTAATGTGGGAGGGACCTTAGTGTCCCGAGTCCGAGCCGGACTGGCATAATCGCGGCGCTGAGGCCGCTCCCACATTCTCTAGCCCCCGTGTAGTTTCGCGAGCTGACTCCAGATCTCGCGTTCGCGCTCCGACAGTTTTTTCGGAACATTTATCTGCACGACCACGTAGAGA
>DASTJU010000272.1:0-2493 GCA_035716295.1 Chthoniobacterales bacterium
GCTGCTTGCCGGCGGAAAATCGCGTCGCATGGGGCAGGACAAATCGACAATCGCCTTTCGGAACGTGCCACTCTGGCAAATCCAGCTTGATCTCTTGCGAAAACTCGAACTCGAACAGGTCTTCATTTCTGCGCAGGCTGATCCGCCATGGCGGCCGACGGACAGCGAGTTTGTGCCCGACGATCAGCCATCGCGTGGTCCGCTCAGCGGAATTGCCGCCGCCTTGTCGCGCAGTCGCGGCCATTTACTGGCTCTGGCGATCGACATGCCGTTCATGACGGAAAGTTATTTGCGCAGTCTCTGCGAGAAAGTTGAGCGGGGTGTTGGCGTCGTTCCGATGATTGAAGATCGGGCCGAGCCGCTGGCGGCGATTTATCCTCGCGATGCTCAGGACGATCTCGTCGACGCCCTTTCCGGCAGCGATTTCTCGCTCCAGTCGGTCGTTGGAAAATTAATCGCGGCCGGAAAACTGCAGGCGCTTCGGGTGTCCGAGAAGGAGAAGGCGTTCTTCCGTAATCTGAACGAACCCGGCGATCTCTGATCTCTATTCCGTGGCACCGAGGTTGCTCAAGCAGGTGCCGCTGACATGAAAAGATTTGAGCCACTCCCCGAGGGACTTCAGCCCGTTGTCCATAGTCTCGAGCTGAAAGCCGTCCTGGTGGTCGACGACGACAAGCAACTGGCCTCCGCGTTGCAATGGATCCTGGCCGACGAAAATTTTCTGGTCGACATCGCGTTCGACGGTGAAGAAGCGATGCTCAAAGTGAAGGCGCACGAGTACGATGCGGTCATCTGCGACCTGAAAATGCCAAAGCTTCGCGGCGACGAATTTTACCTAAAAGCGAAAGACCTGCGGCCGTCACTGGCCGATCGGTTCATCTTCATCACTGGCTTCGCCGCTGATCCGAACATCGCGCTGTTTTTCAACAAACATGAGGTGAAGTATCTGGTGAAGCCGTTCTCGATCTCAGTCTTGATCGATTGCGTGAAGCAGCTGCTTTGCTGAGTCCGAGCTTCGGCCCGTCACTTATGCGAACCGAGAATCTCCGCAAAGCGCCAGACTTCTTGGAACGTATTGTAGAGGGGCGTCGGCGCGACGCGGATGACGTTCGGTTCGCGGAAATCGCATTTCACGCCGGCGGCCTGGAGTTTCTTGAACAATTCTTTTGGATGTTCGTGCGCCAGGATCGACAACTGGCACCCGCGCGCGCTCGCGTCCGGCGGAGTTATCGCTGAGTAACGTTTCGATCCGGTTTCGTTCAGCAGAAATTCGAGATAACCGGTCAACTTGATCGATTTTTCGCGGAGTCGTTCCAATCCGCCCGCTTCATCAAAGATCGACAACGACGCACGCAACGGCGCCATCGAAAAGATCGGCGGATTGCTGACCTGCCACGCGTCGGCCGATGCGACCGGGACAAATTCCGGCTCGAGTTGCATTTGAAAGCGCGTGTTCGGATCGTTCCCAAACCAGCCGGCTAAGCGCGGAAGCTTCGTGTTGGTGGCGTGGCGTTCGTGCAAATACGCACCGCCAATCGCGCCCGGCCCAGCGTTGAGATATTTGTAAGTACACCAAACGGCGAAATCGACATTCCAATCGTGCATCGCGAGTGGCACGTTGCCGACCGCGTGGGCGAGATCGAATCCTACGATGATTCCGTGCTTCTGCGTCGCTTTCGTGATTGTCGGGATGTCGAATAATTGCCCAGTAAAAAAATTCACTCCGGCAATCCACACGATGGCGAGCGAATCACGATTTTTCTCGATAAGATCGACAACGTCCTCGGTGCGAACGGTGAATTCGCCTTTGCGCGGACTCGCAAGCACGAGAGCGTCTTTCGGATCGAGTCCGTGATGGCGAATCTGGGTTTTGATCGCATAGGTGTCAGAAGGAAATGCCGGATCTTCCATCAAAATTTTGAATCGCGATTTGGTGGGCCGATAAAACGTGGCCATCATCAGGTGCAGATTCACCGTCAGGCTGTTCATGCAGATCACTTCGACCGGTTTCGCCCCGACGACTCGCGCCGTCGGCTCGCGCAACGGCTCATGATAGGTGTACCACGGCGTTCTTGCTCCGAGGTGCGCGTCCACTCCGAGCTTCGCCCAATCATCCAGCTCTTGATCGACAAGTTCCCGCGCCGCCTTCGGCATCAGGCCTAACGAATTTCCCGCGAAATAAATCAGCGGTTTGCCGTCTTTGCCGAGCGGCACGTGAAATTCTTCACGGAACCTGCGCAGCGGATCCTCGGCATCGAGCTGCTTCGCGAAATCTTCGTCAGCGGAAAACTGCATGGCATTACACTCTCAACAATCAACTCTCAACTATCAACTGTTCTGGGCGTTTGCATGAATTCAATGGTCGTTCCGTCGGGATCGCGAACGTAAACGACGCGCTTCCCGGCATTCGGACCTTGCTTGAGGGTTTGCGGTTCGCCGGCGGCTTGCCAGCCGGACTCCGCGATTTTCTTCAAGACCACATCGAGATCGTCT
>DASTJU010000273.1:0-2444 GCA_035716295.1 Chthoniobacterales bacterium
ATTTACGGCGTCTGGTTTTATCGGAAAATGAAACGGCTCCGCATCATCACATGAACGCGAAAAAGTTTTTACCAATCTTGTTGATGTCGATCTTGCTCGCGGCGCAACAGGCAAGCGCGTGTCCGTTTTGCTACGGCGCGAAAGATGGCAAGTCGACCGAGCACATGGCCGTGGCGATCTGGTTTCTGTTCGGGGCGGTGATGTCGGTGGTCGGCGGAATCGGTGCTTTTAGTTTCAAGATTTGGCGACATGGACGAATGCCAACGCCGCCGCACGAGGAACTGATGGAAGATTTGGACAAGGATGAATAGTCTCGCGCTGATCAACGAATTTTTGGGACAGCCGCCGAACGCATCCGAGCACGGCTACCAGATCGATCACATTCTCGAATTCGCGCATTGGTTCATGGGCGCGCTCTTTGTCGGCTGGTCGGTGTTTTTCGTTTTCGTTTTGATCCGTTTCCGCAAAAGCAGGCACCCGAAAGCGGATCATCACGGCGTGCGGAGCGCAATCTCCACCCATTTGGAATTTTCCTGCGTTTTGATTGAGGCGGTGTTGCTGATTGGTTTCGCGATCCCGCTTTGGGCGAAACGGGTAAACGAATTTCCAACCGGCCAGGACGCGATTCTTGTTCACGTTGTTGGTCAGCAGTTCAACTGGACTTTCCACATGCCCGGCCCCGACGGCCAATTTGGCCGGCGCGAGATTGATTTGGTCACGAATTCGAATCCGCTCGGCATTGATCCAAACGATCCGGCTGGCAAAGACGACATTGTCGTGCTCGGCGAGTTGCATGTTCCCGTCAATCGCCCTGTCATCATCGAATTATCCTCAAAAGATGTGATCCACAATTTCGATCTGCCGCACATGCGTATTGCCGCGGACGCGATTCCCGGATCGCTCATTCCAATGTGGTTTAAGCCGATCAAGGCCGGCAGTTATGAAGTGGTGTGTGGTCAACTCTGCGGCCTCGGTCATTATGGAATGAAGGGAATGGTCGTGGTCGATGAACCCGCCGAGTATCAAACGTGGTTGAAGGAACGGGCCGAGTTAGCTGGGACGCAAAACGCACCGCCGGCGACGCAACGGCCGGCCGGCGAACCACCGGTCGGTCCAACACCAGGCACAGTTCCGCCGCCAGGCGCGCCGAAAACAGAAAATCCTGCCGCAAAACCGGAACAGAAACCGGCCCAACCCGCGCCCACTCCGAGCGGAGAATAGTCGAAACGCGCAACCGTGGCGCAAAGATCGACATCTACGCCGCCCGTCCGGCTCGGACCGCGCTGGCTTAATCGATTTGCCTGGTTCACCGCCGTCGCGACGCTGCTCCTGATTTGCAGCGGAGGAATGGTCACGAGCAAAGGCGTAGGCCTCGCCGTGCCCGATTGGCCGACCACGTTCGGCTACAATATGTTTCTCTTTCCGGTCTCGAAATGGATCGGCGGCGTTTTGTTCGAGCACACCCATCGCCTGATCGCATCGACCGTCGGATTTCTCACCATCATTCTCGCAATCTGGCTTTGGCGAACCGAAGATCGACAATCGGTCAAGACGCTCGGCCTCATCGCTGTCGCTGGCGTGATTTTGCAGGGGATCCTGGGAGGCCTGCGGGTGACGATGTTGAAAGATCAAATCGGAATCTTTCACGCCTGTCTCGCCCAAGCGTTTCTCGGTTTGATTGTGCTCATCGCGATCGTGACCACAAATTTCTGGCGTTCGCTCGCCCCGGTAGGTGTCGATCTTAGAAAAGCCGCGCCGATCAAAACCCTCGCGATTGCGACGACAATCGCGATTTACCTACAGCTCACGCTCGGCGCGACGATGCGGCATCAACACAAAGATTTGGCGATCCTTGATTTTCCAACTGCGAACGGCGCGTGGATTCCCGACACGAGCGCCGAAGCGCTGGCAAAGATCAACGCGTGGCGCGACGCCCGCGCGTTTTCGGATGTGGATGCATTTCAAATCTGGCTGCAAATGTCGCATCGATTTCTCGCGGTCCTGATCGGCATTGCCCTGATCGCCTTTTGCGTTCGTGTCCTGAGAGAAGCGAGCCAGATGAACGCACTTCGCCGATTGTCGATCTTGTGGGTGGTTCTGTTCTTTCTTCAGTTCACCCTCGGAGCGTGGACAATCTGGAGCAATAAAGCGGCCGATGTCGCGACCGCGCATGTCGCAGTGGGCGCGATCATGTTATCGTTTGGAGTAAGCGCGTGGGCAATTTGCTCGCGGGTCTTGCAATCGAACACGCAATGAAAGCCGCGACAATTGAATCGAGCGAAGCTGGAAACGGCAACCAGCATTCCGGATTCATTGGCGATTTGTTCGAGCTGGTGAAAGCGCGGTTGACACTGCTGGTTTTACTGACGACTGCGGTCGGTTTTTATCTCGGCGCGGAAGGTCCGATCAATTGGAGCGCGTTGTGGCACACGGTTTTGGGAACC
>DASTJU010000274.1:0-7202 GCA_035716295.1 Chthoniobacterales bacterium
CGCCGCGGCGTCCGCCACAGTTTCGGGGTCCCTGGGGATTTCGCGCTGCCGACATTTACCTGGCTCGAGAAATCGAAAATTCAAAGCGTCACCATGACGCATGAACCGGCCGCCGGATTCGCGGCCGATGCGTATTCGCGGATCAACGGAATTGGACTGGTCTGCGTCACTTATTGTGTCGGCGGGCTGAATGTTTTGAACGCGATTGCCGGCGCTTACGCAGAAAAATCTCCTGTCGTTGTGGTTAGCGGCGCACCTGGCCGAAAGGATCGCGAAAAAGATCCGCTGCTCCATCACAAGGTCAAAACTTTCGAGACCCAGCGTCGCGTTTACGATGAAGTCACGGTCGCGAGCACCGTCTTACTCGACGAGCAGCGTGCCGCGTCGGAAATTGTGCGCTGCATCGAAGCATGCTTGCGCCACAAGCGGCCGGTTTACATCGAGGTGCCGCACGACATAGTCGATCGCGAGATTCCGATTTCAAACATTTCGCCGCCGATTCCGGAGCAATCCGATCCACACACCCTGACTGCCGCGATCGACGAAACACTTGAACTCATTCGCGACGCCAAAAAACCTGTCATCCTCGCCGGGGTCGAATTAGCGCGGTATCGCACGGCCGGGCTGGTTCTGCGCATGGCCGAGCGGATGAACATTCCCATCGCTGCGGATCTGTTGAGCAAAAGCGCAATTCCGGAAAATCATCGGCTTTACATTGGCGTCTATGGCGGCGCCATGAGCAGCGATGAGCACGTTCGCAAGTATGTGGAATCGGCGGACCTGGTGTTGATGCTCGGCACATTCATCACCGACATGAGCATGGGATTTTACACGGCGAAGTTAGATCGACATCGCACTGTTCTGGCCACCACCGAGCGCGTGAACGTTCGATATCATCGTTACGAATCGATTCAGTTTCGTGATTTTCTCGGATCCCTGGCAAAGGCGTCGGTTAAGCCAAAGCATTTTCAACATCCAAATCCGCATGGTCTTCCTCTGCCGCTGAAAAAGAGTGAGCGATCCGAACCACTGAAAATGGCGGACGTATTCCGGATTTTGTCTCTCCATCTGGACGAGCGTTGTTGTGTCGTTGCCGATATTGGCGACGCAATTTTTGGCGCCGTCGGAATCCGCAGCGCGCGCCAGGCGCAATTTATTGCGCCCGCCTACTACATGTCGATGGGGTTCGCCGTTCCTGCGGGAATCGGAGTCGCCCTCGCGGCCAAAAAGCTGCGTCCTTACGTGATCGTTGGCGACGGCGCATTCCAAATGACTGGCGTTGAGATTTCGACCGCGGTTCGGCTCGGGTTGAACCCGATCATCATTGTTTTGAACAACGACGGCTACGGCACGATGCGGCAGATCCGGGAAGGCGGTTTCAACACCATCACGCAATGGAACTATGCAAAGATCTGCGATTTGGTAGGCGGAGGCGAAAGTTCCATCGCTTCGACGAAAGGCACTTTCGACGCGGCCCTTTGTCGCGCGCAAAAATCGAAACGGGCCTGTGTGATTGAGCTCAAGATTTCCCGGAACGATGTCAGCCACCAACTGGCAACAATTGCGCGCGAAGTTCGGAAAGTGCGCGGCGGCAAAAGTTCCTAAATTGAGCGCCCATGGGGCGGCGCTTGGAGCGGCGCGGCCGGAAAAGTTTCAAGCGCCCGCACGTATTGGGCGCGTTCGAAAGCAGTGGGGTCCGGGCAATTCTTTTGGCTCATGCTGCCCTTGAGTTGCTCGATTGACTCATATTCATGCTCTTCCATCCATGCGCGCATCTCCGCCTCGATGATCTTGATGTGCTCGATCCCGCGCCGGAGCAAGACCGAGCAAAGCATCGTCACATCGGCGCCGGCCATTAACATCTTGAGCGCATCGGTTGCGCGGTGGATTCCGCTCGTTGCCGCCAGGTTTCCCCCGATGCGTCCGTAAAGGAGCGCGATCCAGCGCATCGGTAAACGCATCGCCATCGGTGTGCTCAGTAAGACGTTTGGCGAAATTTCCAACGTCTCCAGTTCGATGTCCGGCTGATAGAAGCGGTTGAATAGAACCAGCGCATCTGCTCCCTGGCGATCAAGTCTCCGCGCGAAGCGCGCAAGATTCGTGAAGTACGGACTTAACTTTATCGCGACAGGAATTTTTACCTGCGCTTTCACTGATGCGAGGATCGTCAGGTATTCCTCTTCGATGTCTTCGGCGCTCTTGTCCGGGTCGCTCGGCACGTTGTAGATGTTCAACTCCAGAGCGTCCGCGCCCGCCTGCTCAATCTGACTCGCGCATTTCATCCACCCGCCAAATGTGGCGCCGTTGAGGCTGCCAATGATCGGAATATCGACCGCCGCTTTCGCTGCAGCGATGTGTTCGAGATAGGCTTCCGAACCAACTTTGAACTCGGCCTGTTCTGGAAAATAGGTGAGCGCTTCAGCGTATGCCTCGGTTCCTTGTTCAAGGTAAAACTGAAGTTGATGGCGTTCTTGTCGAAGCTGCTCTTCGAATAACGAATGAAAAACCACCGCCGCAGCGC
This sequence comes from Chthoniobacterales bacterium, assembly GCA_035716295.1. Classification (GTDB taxonomy): domain Bacteria; phylum Verrucomicrobiota; class Verrucomicrobiia; order Chthoniobacterales; family UBA10450; genus AV40. The sequence continues at coordinate 2,522 of DASTJU010000274.1, forward strand.
CTGCGTCTTCCATTCGTTTGATGTTGTCAGTGTTTTCTGAAAGCGGCGACGCCGACGGGACAAGCGGCGTCCGTAATTTAAAGCCGAGATACCTGGTCGTTAAGTTCATGGGATTGATTGGAGTTGAATTTTCGGGCGGAGAGAAATTCGTAAAATGCGCGGCGCGTATTCACGTCGAGTTGGGCGTGAGCAAGCAACTCCTTCGCGGCGCGGGGCTGGCTTTTCTCGAGCATCCGGAAACGATTTTCGAGTTTGAAATAGTCGCCCACTGCCATGCGTGGTTTTCCCGAGTCGAGTTGCAATGGATTTTCTCCGATCCGCACAAGATCAGGATTGTAGCGATACAGGAGCCACTGCCCGGAATTCACTGCGGCTTTCTGATTTTGCATCGCCGTGGTCATGTTGATGCCGTGCGCAATGCAATGGCTGTAGGCGATGATCAGCGCTGGGCCGTCATAAGCTTCGGCTTCGAGAAATACCTTGAGAGTGTGTTCGTCCTTTGCGCCCATCGCGACCGACGCCACGTAAATATTTCCGTAGGTCATTGCCATCATCCCGAGATCTTTCTTGCCGGCGCGCTTTCCACCGGAAGCGAACTTCGCAACCGCGGCGCGGGGTGTTGCCTTGGAACATTGCCCGCCGGTGTTCGAGTAAACTTCGGTGTCGAGTAGTAACACCTTCACGTTGCGGCCGGTCGCAAGGACGTGATCGAGGCCGCCATAACCGATGTCGTAGCCCCATCCATCGCCGCCCACGATCCAGACGCTTTTACGAACGAGGGTGTCGGCGATCGCGAGCAGTCGCTTCGCCTGCGGCGCGCCTAATGACTTGAGTCTCTGTTTAAGATCGACAACTCGCGCGCGCTGATCGGCGATATCAGCTTCATCGCGCTGCCGCGCATTCAAGATTTCGGTCGCGAGATGCCGGCCAACTTGCGGCGCAAGTTGTTGCAGCAATTCGCCGGCGAACTCCTGTTGTTTGTCGATTGAAACACGAAAGCCGAGTCCGAACTCCGCATTGTCTTCGAACAATGAGTTCGACCAGGCCGGGCCACGCCCCTGTCGGTCTTGCGCGTAAGGCGTGGTTGGGAGGTTGCCGCCGTAAATGGAGGAGCAACCGGTCGCGTTCGCGATAACCAGTCGATCGCCGAACAACTGGGTGAGCAATTTGATGTAGGGCGTTTCACCGCAACCGCTACACGCGCCGGAAAATTCAAACAACGGTTGCTCCACCTGAATCGTGCGCACGCTGGCGGTAGAAATGCGGCTGCGATCCTGGTCCGGAATCGAAAGGAAAAATTTCCAGTTGGCGCGCTCGCTTTCGCGAAGCGGCAACTGCGGCTGCATGTTGATCGCTTTCAGACGCGCTTCCGATTTGTTGCGCGCCGGGCAGACATCAATGCAGATCCCGCAACCGGTGCAATCTTCAACCGCCAGCTGCAGGGTGTATTGCAATCCTTTCCACTCCGGCAGCCGTGCTTCGCGCGATTTGAACGTCGGAGGTGCGCTTTCCAACACTGCTTTTTCGTAAACTTTGCTTCGAATGACCGCATGCGGACATACCAGCACGCATTTGCCGCATTGAATGCAGACTTCGGCGTCCCAGACCGGAACCTCGGTGGCAAGGTTTCGCTTCTCCCATTGTGTCGTCCCGGTCGGGTAAGTGCCGTCGTTTGGCAGCGCGCTGACCGGAATCCGATCGCCGCGACCAGCCATGATTTCTCCGAGCACGTTCTTCACAAACGGCGGCGCATCCTGAAAGCTGCCGTTGTGATTTGGACCCTTCAGGCTGACGCGGTCCGGAATTTCTACTTCATATAAATGCGCGAGAGTTGCATCGACCGCGCGGAGATTCATCTCGACGATCTCATCGCCTTTTTTCGCGTAGGTCTTGCGAATTGAGTTCTTGATTGCGTCGATCGCTTCCTTCGGCGGCAACACATTCGAGATGGCGAAAAAACAGGTCTGCATCACCGTGTTGATGCGTCCACCCATTCCCGATTCGCGCGCGACGCTGTTGGCGTCGATCACGAAGAAACGACCGCGCTGCTCGATCAACTGCCGCTGCACGTTCTCGGGCAGATGTGTCCAGACACGTTGTCGATCGAATGGAGAATTGAGCAAAAAAGTCCCGCGCGGCGCGAGATCTTTGATTACGTCGTAGGTCTCGAGCAGAAATGGCTGATGACACGCGACGAACTGCGCCTTGCTAATTAAGTAAGTCGATCGGATCGGACGCGGGCCGAAGCGCAAATGAGAGATCGTCATCGCGCCGGATTTCTTCGAATCGTAAACAAAATATCCCTGCGCGAAATAGTCGGTGTTCTCACCGATGATTTTGATCGACTCCTTGTTCGCGCCCACCGTTCCGTCCGAACCGAGGCCGAAGAACTGCGCGCGCACCACGTCTTCGGGTTCGATCGAAAATTCGGGTTCGAATGGGAGACTTGAATGCGAAAGATCGTCATCAATCCCGATGGTGAAATGATTTTGTGGCTTCTGTTGGTCGAGGTTGTCGAACACCGCTTTGATCATAGCCGGCGTGAATTCCTTCGATGAGAGACCGTAGCGGCCGCCGACGATGCGCACCTCGCGACGATCCTGCTCGTAAAGTGCGTTGACGCAATCGAGGTAGAGCGGTTCGCCTCCGCTTCCGGGTTCTTTCGTCCGATCGAGGACGGCCATCGCGTGCATCGTGCGCGGCAACGCGCTGACGAACGCCTTTGCATCAAACGGGCGATACAGGCGCAGTTTCAGGACGCCGACTTTTTCACCTCGCGCATTGAGAAAATCGACGGTTTCGTGCGCCGCTTCGCAGCCCGAACCCATCAACACGATGACACGTTCGGCATCCTTCGCGCCGTGATATTCGAAAAGCTCATAACGCCGGCCGGTCAATTCCGCGAAACGGTCCATCATTCGTTGCACAATCCCCGGACAAGCGTCGTAAAACGGATTCACCGTTTCGCGCGCTTGAAAGTAAACATCCGGATTTTGCGCTGTCCCGCGGACCACCGGATGATCCGGCGTCAACGCCCGAGCCCGATGCTCGATCACTCGTTGTTCATCGATCATCTCGCGCAAGACTTCATCGCGGATGATGTCGATCTTGGAAATTTCGTGCGAAGTGCGGAACCCATCGAAGAAATGCAAAAAGGGAAGGCGCGATTCGAGAGTGGCGGCATGCGCGATCAGGGCCATATCTTGGGCTTCCTGCACTGAATTCGAACAGAGCATCGCCCAACCGGTGGCGCGGGCGGCCATAACATCACTGTGATCGCCGAAGATCGACAATGCCTGGGCCGCGAGCGATCGCGCCGCAATATGAAATACCGTCGGCGTCAACTCGCCGGCGATTTTGTACATGTTCGGAATCATCAAGAGCAAACCCTGCGAAGAAGTGAAGGTGCAACTGAGCGCGCCGGTTTGAAGCGCACCGTGAATCGCACCGGCTGCGCCGCCTTCGCTCTGCATCTCGATGACCGATGGCACGGTGGCCCATAAATTCTTAACACCGCTGGCCGACCACGCGTCTGCCCATTCGCCCATCGGCGAAGCCGGCGTGATCGGGTAGATGGCGATGACCTCATTTAGCGCGTAAGCGATGCGTGCGACTGCTTCATTAGCATCCAAAGTTCGATGGCCGGTCTTGGCCACGTGGCCGTGGACCGGCCGTTGCTCATGCTTGAAATCAATCTTTCTGCCATCGGGAGTATTGGTCGGGGCGACGACCCGTTTTGGTTTTTGGGCTGGCATCAGCGTTATCCTTGTTGGCTATCAACGTAGTTGTCCCTGCGCCTCCGCGATGCACGTCGCTTGCGTTTTGCTGTGCAGTACTTGCGCGGGCGCGGCGCTACCACCCCGAACAAAGCGTGCTCGACCCTGGTTTAGTGTGTAGTTTTTGGCTACGGATAGAGCCACTCGCGTCGCCAGCCATCCCTGCTGCGGGAATAGAGGACTCGCTGATGACGTCGAAACGGTTTCTGCTTCCAAAACTCAATCCGCTCCGGTTCAACGCGAAATCCTGACCAAAAAGCTGGGCGCGGAATTTCGCCGAATCCGAAACGGAGCGCGGCTTTGGCGACTTCCGCCTCGAATTCAAAGTAACCGCGCATCTGTTTCGATTGTCTTGAAGCCCATGCGCTAATTTGGCTGAGCCGCGGTCGCGTAGCGAAATAAGCATCGGCTTCTTCGTCGGGTATGATTTTCGCCCGGCCACAAATGCGCACCTGTTTGTCGATCTTGGACCAATAGAAACAAAGCGCGACGCGCGGATCGCGCAGCAGCGCCCGCGCTTTTGGACTTTGCGTGTTCGTATAAAAAACAAACCCGCGCTCGTCCATGTCTTTGAGCAATATCATTCGCGCGTCCGGAGCGCCGTTGATGTCGAGTGTCGCCACGCTCATGGCGTCGGCTTGCTCCTCCCCGGAATCAATCGCTTCCTGAAACCAAGTCTGGAAAAGTGCAATCGGGTCTTCGGATGTGAGCGAAGCCTCGCTCGACTGATCTGGTTTGAACTCCCTTGCCGCTGCCGAAGCGATCAATTCCCCTTTCATCGACCTTGCACGAACGCGCGGATCGCTTTGAACTGACTCACGCCGTCCAATCCCGCTTCCGCCATCACCATCGCGCCGGTTCCGCTTCCAAGAAAGTGACCTTGGCGAAACGGATGGAGTGAATGC
>DASTJU010000275.1:0-2567 GCA_035716295.1 Chthoniobacterales bacterium
CTTTGCGCGGACACAAATTCCACCACACGGCGAATCTCTTCATCGGTAACAAGGACGCCTTGCGCGCGGATCAGGCGCGACGTGCTCGGAGGCAGATAAAGCATATCGCCCTGGCCTAACAAACGATCGGCGCCGTTTTCATCGAGGATCACGCGACTATCAATCTTACTCGCCACTTGAAATGCGATCCGGCTTGGAATGTTCGCTTTGATCACGCCCGTGATCACGTCCGCGCGTGGCGTTTGCGTCGCGACGATCAGGTGAATTCCAGCTGCGCGCGCCATTTGCGTGATGCGGGCGATTGCGCTTTCCACGTCTGCGGGCGCGGTTTGCATCAAGTCCGCCAGCTCATCGATCACGACCACGATGTAAGGAATTTTTTCCGGAATTGAAATTTCGTTTTCTCGAGGGACTTTGATTTCACCGACGTCCTGCTCGGGCTGCTCGCCGGTTTCGGCCGCCGACTTTTTCTTCGGCCGCGCGTTGAAGCTGATAATATTTCGAACGCCGACGCGTGCGAAAATTTTATAGCGACGCTCCATCTCTTCAATCAACCAGCGTAGAGCGAGCAACACTTTTTTCGGATCGGTCACTACCGGGAATGCGAGATGCGGCAGCGCGTTGTAATGCTGCAACTCGACCACTTTGGGATCGATCATGATGAAACGCATCTCTTCCGGCGTGAACCGGAACAGCATGCTGGCGATGAGCGCATTGATGCAGACGCTTTTGCCAGCACCAGTCGTACCGGCGACCAGCAAATGCGGCATTTGCGCGAGATCGGTGATGATTGCTTTGCCATAAACGTCTTTGCCGAGTGCGAGCGGGATTCTGCTTTTCGTTTTCGCTTCTTCCCAATCGGTCCCTTCAAGCAACTCGCGCAACGTGACCGTGACTTTGCGCGAGTTCGCCAGCTCGATCCCGACTGTGTCTTTGCCGGGGATGGGCGCGAGAATGTTGATTCGCTCCGCCCGCGTCGCGCGCGCGAGATCGCGCTCGAGACTCACGATCTTGTCCACGCGAACGCCTTTGGCCGGATAAACTTCATAGCGCGTAATCGTCGGACCCTTAGTGATGTCACCGGGCGCAACGGCAATTCCAAATTGCCCGAGCGTGTCGATCAACGTTTGTTGAACGCGCTGCAGTTCGGCCGGATCGGCGCCACCCCGTCCTTCCGGATCGTGCTCAGCAAGCAAATCAAGTCCGGGCAGTGCGTAGGTCTTCGGGTCCCAGGCGCGACCCGTTAGGCCGGGCGCAGTGGATGTCGATCTTTGTCCGCTGCCGCGCAATTCAGCCAGCGACGGTTTCTTTCGCGAGGCGATTGATTCTTCCGGAAGCGCGGTCGCGTCGACAACTTTTGGAGCCGGCCGGTCCGCCGTTTCTTCCGGTGAAATAAAAGCCGCCGAAGGTTCCGGCACCGGTGCGCCTTTTTTCTTCAGTTGCTTTTCAATCGAGCGCCGTTGCTTGCTTAATTCCCGCTGGCTGATCTCGAGTTGGCCTTTGATGTCTGCGTTCCGCAATTGTCGGTGTAATCGCCAATCGTGCAGTTTCGAGAGCATGTCGCGGGTGCCAGAAACCGTTTGTTGAACGAGATGGATCGGGCGCAATCCAGTCATCAGAATCAGACTCGCCACATAAATTCCGCTAAGCAGAATGATCGATCCAATTTTGCCCATCGAGGCGAGCAGTAGTGTTTTGCCAAAAACGTAGCCGACCCATCCGCCGGGGCCCTGGATGTTGAAATGCAATTTCCAACCCTGGAAGTAACGGTGTTGCAGCTGGAGCAGACATGCCGCCGACGCGAGCGACAAAATTATCCACGGCAACCGTGACAGCAGTCGCAGATTAGCGTGAAATAATTTCGCTATGCCGAAGCCGCCAAGAATTGCGGCGAGCAAATACGAAGCTGCGCCGAGTGTCAGATAACAGAAGCTGGCGAAGATGGCGCCGAACGGCCCGATGAAATTTTGCGCCGGCTTATTCGGCGGTGAAAGATAACTCCACGGCACCCACGAAGGCAGATCCTTCGGGTTGTAAGAAATCAACGCGAGGAAGAGCAACGTCCCGACGCCGAGTAAAATAATGGCGACGACTTCGTTCCAGGCGTGGTTCTTTGTGCTGCGGGACACCGGCAATCGATCATACTAATGCTGCAAGCGCGGCGTTTATCAACATATCGCTGTCCGGAGCTCCAACCTTTCATCTTGCCTAAGACGCGCATGCCCGATTAGTTTGCGGCGCGCTATGCATTTTGGTGTTCGCCAGGCCGCCGCTGCCGTTTCCGCTGTTGCGTTGATTTTCTTCTGCTCCTGCGAAAAACATCACCTCGGGGAAGATCCGGAAGCGCAAAAGGAACATGTCGAAGTTCCGGGAGGTTCAGACGAAAATTCCAAGGCGACCGAAGAAACATCGGCATCTCCCTCGGCCACCGCGTCGCCCACGCCGGCAGAATTTTTTCCCGATAGCACGCCTCATTAGGAGATTTCTCATGGCCAAATACCAGTACGCCACGTCGCCTCCGAAAATCAGTACGATGCCACCCGGCGTTCCCTACATCATCGGGAATG
>DASTJU010000276.1:0-4548 GCA_035716295.1 Chthoniobacterales bacterium
AGCTGGAACATTCGCGCGGCATTCAAGGAAATGTCGCCGCAAACTCTTTGGCTGATTTGTTGGAGCATCGGCGGACTGCTTCTGATGTCGCTGATTCCGTCCAAAAGAGTAGACCGCATTTTTCCCGTGATCCCGCCGCTCTGTTTGTTAGTGGCTGTTCAAGCGGCGTTGTTCCTGAGCCACGAAAAGTATCGCGCGCGAAATTTTCGGTGGGCAACGGCGATATTGGCCGTGGCGCTTCTCTTCACCGTCAGTTACGAGGTGGGCAAAGTCGTGATCGGCTATCGCAATCATCGCGACGCATTGTCGAGCTTTGGCCGCAAAGTTCGTGAAGAAGCAGCCAGGAATCATTGGCGTTACGAAGCGATCGGATCGACCGATGAGGGACTGCCCCTCTATCTGAGGCGGCCGCATTTTTTGAAACCCGAAATCGCGATCGAGGAATGGAATTCCGGCAAAATCGACGCGCTGGCGGTTCCGGCGGACCAGGCCCCCCAGTTAATGCGCGAGCTGCATGATTCGACGCGCCGGTTCGAGTCGGCCCAGCGCAAAAGTCTGCGTCGCCCGAAGTACGTCTTGCTGACGCATTAGCGGCTCAAAATGCTCGACTTTCCCGGGCGGCATTTTAGTCTCGCGCTCCAGCCCTAGACCTCGATGGAGCAATTTCCAAAGAAAGAAATCGAAACGCTATGGGCGCCGTGGCGGGTGGAATATTTCGAGAAGGAACCGCGCGACATGGAATTTCTCACGGCCGCGGCGCAAGCGAGCGATGACGCTGCGCACTTGGTGATCACGCGTCGGAAAACTGCGTTCTTGATGATGAACCGTTATCCCTATTCAGTCGGCCACTTGATGGCAGTGCCTTATCGCAAGACGGCCGACCTCGCTTCGTTAGGCGAAAATGAAATCGTCGAGCTCTGGAATCTGGTGACGCATGCGCAAGCGCTTCTCCGGGTGGCGGCGCGGGCGCAAGGTTTCAATGTGGGTTTGAATCTGGGAGAGTCCGCCGGCGCGGGCGTGGTCGACCATTTGCACGTTCACATTGTGCCGCGTTGGAAAGGCGATACGAATTTCATGCCGGTAATTGCCGGAACGAAAACCCTTTCGGAAGGATTGAACGCGCTTTACGACAAGCTGATTGAGGCGCAGGCAAAAATGGAAAAGGAGCGGGCGCGATGAACGGCAGCTCATCATGGATCGAACCGCCTCCGGCGCAACGCGGCCTCGGTTGTTTCGCCAAGGGCTGTCTGATTCTGGTCGTCTTTTTCATTCTTCTCGCGCTGGCATTCGTCGCCGGCACTTATTTCGCCGCGAAATATATGCGGACCGAATATTTTTCGTCACAGCACGACAGCCTGCCGATCAGTCAGGCGACGGTGGAAGAGGAACAAGCCGCGCGAGCGCGATGGGACACGTTCGAGAAAGCCGCTCATGCAAATCAAGCCGCTCGAATAGAACTGACGGCCGACGATTTGAATGCGCTGATTGCATCCGAACCGAAACTGCACGGCAACGCGTACATAACGATTGAAGACAACACCGCGCACTTGCAGTTGAGTATTCCTCTCGGGAGATCGCGATGGCTGACCGGGCGTTACATCAACGCGCAGTGTTCGGTTCAAGCGGCGCCGAGTGGTAAGCCGGAAGCCGCGCTTATCTCCAGCATCATCGTAAACGGCCGGTCGGTCGGCGAAGAATTCCTGAGCTGGCAGTACGGTTCCTGGTCTTTCAAACGCTATCTTTCGGATTGGATCGGTCAGACCAATCTTAAGACATTCGAGATTTCCGACGGGAAAGTAATTTTGGAAACAAACGGGACCAAGGAAGATCCATTTGCGTCCGACACGGCGTCACCATCTCCGACGCCTTGATCCTCCATCGAGCTACTGCATGATTTCGCGGGCGAAGACGTTGAGTTGTCCGTCTTCTTGCTTCCGGACTTCGGTGATCTCGAGTGGTCGCGACTCGTCGCGGTTGACCGTAGATCCTGGTTGGGGCGGAGTGTAACCGGCGGGGAATTCGACGATGATGCGCGTCGGTGCGGAACCAAAATGCAGAACGGAATCGGTCAGCTTACCGCGCGGTCGCAGCACGGCGCGATTCGTGTCGGAAAAATTCACCACGAATTGTCCCTTCAAATAAATTCGCTCGCCCGCTGTTCCGCGATCGGCGATTTCTTTGAGATCGCCGGTGGCAATGAGACGACCGAGCGGCATTTTGCCCGGTGGAAAGGTTTTCCAGCTTCCGCCACCGGTGGTCGACGCCAAGGTACCGACGTCGGAACCACCCGGCTGCACCGGTTGGGCGCGCACTGGCGTTTCAACCGGTTGAGCAAGCGCGACCTCGGGCACTGATTCCTTGGCAACCGGCGGCGCGGCAGTGGGTTTTTTCGAAGGCGCTGGAGGCGGTGATGTTTGAACGACTGGCGATGGCGGCGCCGCAACCGGCGCAGACGTCGATTTTTCCGCGACAACAATTGGCGTCGCCGAAGCCGAAGGTTGCGGGGTCGGCTTGCCCTTAGCCAACTTGCCTTTCGGAGTCGGCGTTGCTTTCGCGCCGGCTTTTCCCTTCCTAGGCGAAACTTGCACAATCGAAGGCGTCTCGACTGCTTTTGCCGGTTCGACGCGCACAAGTTGATTTTCCGGCGGCGGCGGCGTTCCGCTCGGAGCGAAACCAGGAATTGCAACTTGCGTCGGCGCTTGGGCGCGCGGCGTTCCCTGGCGGAACTGCGCGTAATGCATCTCGCCGCGTAACCGGGCTTGTTCCTTAAACAACGGCCAGCCCGCTTCGAGACTTAGGGACAGCGGCGGTTCGAGACTGAAAGTGCCGGTGCCGCGCATCACCGTGTAAGTTCCATAGAGCAACGGGACCGATGTGAGCATGATCCGCCCGTCGGCGAAGCGTTCGACATGAATGACGGCGGAAAGATCGTGGGCGCGATCGAGTTTAAGTTCCAGACCCATAGAGAGGGTTTGTTTAATCAGCGGCACCGTTGGCGGCTCGGCCGGGTAAAGATGTTCCATCAACAGTTCCGGGCTCTCGACCGAACCCGTCAACGCCACCATTCCGGAGGTGAAGATATCGCTCGAACTGAGCTCACGCGCTTCCATGATTACATATCGACCGACCACATAGGGGACGAGGCCGCGCACCTGTTGAAAATTTCGAATGTAATTTCGCGCTTGCTCCGCGTTGGTCTTAGTCAGCTCGGCCGAGCCCATCGCGTTGTAACGATCGTAGAGTTGTTTCGCGCTTAAAAATTCGCCGGCTGGCGCCGCGGTTAATTCAAATCGCTTGGGCGGGTCGATCTTGTGCAGCTTTTGCAGGATGCGATAACTGTCCGGCCGCTCCGGTTGGCTGAAGATGTAAAAACTGCCGAGCCAGGCCGCGAACGCGAAACCGGTCAGCAGTAAAATCGCGATAGTCCAGGCGAAGTAATTGATTCGGCGCCGGACGGGGCGCGCGTACGGTTCGTCGTACCGATAAAGGCCGTAGTCCATCTAAACGACCGAGGTGAAAGGGTGCGCGTTCAAGCCGACTGCGTCACTTCGAATGACGTCCCACAGCCACACGTTCGACTCGCATTCGGATTCACGATTTGAAAACCGGTCCCGGTGAGGCCGTCGCGAAAATCCAGGGTTGCGCCGCGCAGATACGACGAGCTTTCGTTGTCGATGAAAAACTCGACCCCGTCGCGCTCGACGACCGCGTCTCCAGCCTTTTTTTCATCCAACGTCATTTCGTAATGCAGACCAGAGCAGCCGCCTTTCGTGATCTGCACCCGCAGACCTTTCCCGGCGCTTTGCTTCTGGACATCAAGCAGCTTGCGGAGTTGCTGCGCTGCGTTCTGGGTGACCTCAATCATTCGTTGCGCAGATTACGATCTGAGCTCCCTCAAGTCAAAAGACTGGCCGCCAGTCGTTGAGGAGTTGAGCGGTTGAGATGTTGAGGAGAGGTTCAAGAATGAACTCCAGACAACAATATCCATTCGAAAAATTACGCGTGTGGCAAGCTGCGCGAGAGTTATCCAAGACAGTCTACTTAATGACCGGAAAATTTCCTCAGCGGGAACTCTATGGCTTGATCAGTCAATGCAACCGTGCGGCCGTTTCAGTGGCAGCGAACCTGGCTGAAGGCAGTTCCCGGCGGAGCCGAAAAGACCAAGCGCATTTTTCTGAGATCGCCTATGGGTCGCTTATGGAACTCGCCTGTTTGCTGATTCTGTCCCGAGATCTAGGAATTTTGCCAGACGCTTCGGAGCGAGATTTGCGAAGTTCAATCGAGCAGCTGTCACCACAGCTGAATGCGCTTCACCGCAGCCAGCGCTCACGAATAGAGTAATCGTCTTCTCAACTGCTCAACGTCTCAACCACTCAACCTCTTCATGTCTCGCATCCGCCTCCTTCCCGAAACCGTCGCCAGTCAGGTGGCCGCCGGCGAAGTGGTCGAGCGACCCGCGTCCGTGGTGAAAGAGCTGGTCGAGAACAGCATCGACGCCGGCGCCCGCAAGATCGACATCTCGATCCGGCGGGGAGGAATTTCGGTGAT
>DASTJU010000277.1:0-3475 GCA_035716295.1 Chthoniobacterales bacterium
TCTTATGAATTCTGGCACGCGTTGCGCACCCTGAACGTCCCAACGCAGCTCATCATTTATCCGGGCGAAGGCCACCTCTTCGTCAAATCCGAGAACCAGGCCGATCGCATGGACCAAACCCTCGCCTGGTTCGACAAATACTTGAAGTAGCGGCCGCTCAAGCTCGGCTGAATTGAGCATTGAACGTCGGATGATAGATTCTCTCCCATGATGAAGCGTTTTGTTTTTTGTTGCCTTCTCTTGAGCGTGCTCGTCGCCACGGCAACAGCACAACCGAAAATTTTTATCGTTCGCCACGCCGAAAGAGCCGATGCGAGCACGGATGCTGATTTATCCGAAGCGGGCCGCGCCCGGGCGGAGGCGCTGGCCAAAATGTTGAAGGACAAAAACATCACCGCCATTTACGCGACGGAGTTCAAGCGCACCCAACAGACAGCCGCGCCCCTGGCAAAAGCGCTCGGCATCACCGTAACGACGTTGCCAGCGAAAGATAACGCCGCGCTGATTGCGAAACTGCGCGCCTTGAACGGAAATGCTCTGGTCGTCGGCCATGGGAACACGATACCGGATTTGGTGAAAGCACTCGGAATATCTGAACCGATCAATATCGGCGAGAACGACTATGACAATTTATTCGAGATCGTCCTTGAAGAGAAGCCGAAGCTAATCCGTCTGCATTATCAATAGGGCCGTGAGTACTGGCTTTCGAATCGTCGATGCACAGCAACAAAGCTGGGCTTTAGATAAACCTTTTCGCATTTCTCGGGGCACCAACACTGAAACACGGGTCGTCGTCGCGACCGTGACCGATGGGCACCATACCGGTCGCGGCGAAGCGGTCCCGATCTCGCGTTATAACCAAAGCGTCGCGTCTGTCCTGACGCAGATCGAATCGATCAAACGCGAGAAGAATTTAGATCGAGGTCGAATCCAGGAATTATTGCCAGCAGGCGCCGCGCGCAATGCTTTGGACTGCGCCTTCTGGGACCTGGAAGCGAAAATTTCAGGCAAACGCGTCTGGGAGCTGGCAAACATCCCGATGGTTGCGAACGTTGAAACGTCGTTCACGATTAGTCTCGATGCGCCCGGTGCAATGGCGGCAGGCGCCAAGAATGCAAACGCGCCGATTCTGAAACTCAAACTTGGCGGCGACGATGTCGATCTTGCGCGCGTTGAAGCCGTGCGGGAAGCAGCTCCCACGGCGCGTCTGCTCATCGACGCGAACGAATCATGGTCGTCTGCGCACTATCAAAAAATTGTTCCCACTTTGAAAGGGTCGGGAGTTGAGCTGATCGAGCAGCCGTTTCCAGCAAACGCTGATGAAGTTCTCGAAACTCTCGATCATCCGATCCCGATCTGCGCGGACGAAAGTTGCCACACTAGCGCCGATCTTGTCCGCCTAACAAGTCGCTACGAAATGATTAACGTAAAGCTCGATAAGACCGGGGGACTAACTGAAGCGCTGCTCTTGACCGAGCGTGCGCGAAAAAGCGGATTCAAATTATTAATCGGCTGTATGGTTTGCACGTCGTTAGGGCTCGCTCCCGCGCGCCTTCTCGCGAGCATGGCCGATTATGTCGATCTTGATGGACCATTCCTCCTCGCCCGCGATCGCGATCACGGACTTTTCTATCAGAACGGAAAGATCGGCATCCCCTCCCGAGAACTTTGGGGCTAATTTCCTTATCCTTGTCGCGCCGTAGCCTTGCGAGGCGGATCAACAACTCACCCTGCCTTGGCCATTTCAAGAAGCGCGTTCACCGTTCTCCAGTTCCTGGTCGTAGCGACAACTAAAAGCTTTCTCTCAATCGTTGTGTTGGTGAGTTTGCTGCGACCGTAGCCGTCGGGGCAATAGAGATAGACCTCGCGGTTCAAAACGCGGAATCGCTCGTGATTTGTGGCCAAAGGTTCCAACGCCTTAGCCGCCGCTGCCGGCGGCGCACCGGACAAAAATGTGACGTGCAATTTGGAATGGTCGATCCCCTTCTCCTTCACTAATGGATTGTCACTGACAACTTGTTCTATCTCCTTCGACGTCTTCAGGATTACGGGGACGGCAAAACCGAAGTCGCGCAGAATCTTGGCTTCAATCTTTTTGGATAGTTCGGCTGCCGACTTTCTTTCCGACTCGAAAGCAACGTTGCCGCTTTGGACATACGTCCTGACGCCGCTAAAGCCGAGGCTTTCTAACGACGCGCGCAATCGCTCCATCTTGACGACTTTGCCGCGCCCAACATTGATCCCGCGCAGCATCGCAACATAGATCGACATCTTCGCGCTCCGTGCTCGTCACATGTCACTTCTTCTCAAATGCTTCCTTGTTCACCACGTACGGCATCTTGGAAAAATCGCCGCCGTAATTCCCTTCCAGTACGTCGATCACGGCCTGCACCGTGCGCCCGGCCATTCCTTTGTCGGGATCGACCGAAAGCCGCGTGATCTGACCGCCGCTGGCGAAGTGATGAAAAACTCTGCAACGGTCGACAATTTCCGGATCGAGCAGCGGTGAATCCGGCGGCAGCGGTTCTTTCTCAAAAACATCCAGCGCCGCGCCGGCGATGATTTTTTCTTTCAGCGCTTTGGCGAGCGCTTTCTCGTCCACGACCGGACCGCGTGACGTATTTATTAAGTACGCCGTCGGCTTCATCAGCTTGAGCGTCTTCTCATTGATGAAATGGTAGGTCGGTTTGTCGGTTTCAATCTCGAGCAGCAACGGCACGTGAATGCTGACGTAATCCGCGCCCCGCAAGGCGTCTTCAAGATCGACATATTTGATCCACGTCTTCTCTTTCTGAATTCCAGTGGCCTGGCGCAAATCCATCGTTTGCTGAATGGCCGCGACGTATTGATGATTTTGATACGCCGGATCGTAGCAAAGAATGTTCATATCGAACCCGGCGCATTTCTTGATCATCGCCAAACCGATTCGCCCCGTGCCGATGATTGCGATTGTCTTGCCGGTGACCTCGTCGCCAAGAAAAGGCAGGAACGGATGCCATGACGGCCACGTCTGTTCGCGGACCAGCAGTTCGCTCTGCCACATCTTGCGCGCCAGCATTCCCATCATGAAAAAAGCGAACTCGGCCGTTGCTTCGGTGAGCACATCGGCGGTGTTCGTGAATGGAATCTTGTACTTGTTAGCGTCGGCCCGATTGATGTTGTCGAAGCCGACCGCGATCTGCGCCACAACTTTTAACGCCCCCTTCCCCGCTTCGAAAACTTCGGCGTCGATCGGATCGCGCAGTGTGGTGATTAGTCCGTCGATGCCGCCTTTCACTTTCTCGATGATCAACTCTTTCGGCGGCGCCTCGGGGCCTTGGAAAACTTCAAGCTCGTAACCGCGCTCGCGAAGACGGTTCTCAGCCGGATCGCCAATTCGCGACGTCGCGAAAACACGAAAACGTTTCTTGTCGTTAGACATCATGTTGAGCTTAATCGAACAATTCGCCTAAGCTGCTAAGCTCTTTCGGCGGCT
>DASTJU010000278.1:0-5766 GCA_035716295.1 Chthoniobacterales bacterium
ATCCCTTTCCACTTTCCGGTGTCGGGATCGAGCACGACGCTGTCTTCGGCCTTTCCGTATTGCGCCGGCGCCTTCGGATTCAACATCTGAAATATATTTCCACCCCGGGCAGCGCGTGGAAGAACACCGTCCGTGTTTTCTTTCTTAAGCGGTGGCGGTGGCGGCGTGGGACGATTTTTCACGCGGGCAGAGAACGCTTTCTTTTGCGGTGCGGCCAAGGCCAAGCCCGCGATTGTCAGCAGAATTCCAAGCACCATCACGAGCTTCTTCATTACTTTCTCCGGTTAAGGCCGCGCAAGTTCTTGCCGGTTAGACTCCTCCGGCGCAGAGTTGTCAAGACAAATGGATTATCTGGAAAAAGCCAAACGCGTTCTCGACATCGAAATTGTCGAGCTCCAACGATTGCGCCAGAGGCTGGGCGATGACTTTTCTCGCGCCGTCGGCTTGATCAAGGACGCAGTGGATGCGCGCGGTAAAGTGGTCGTGCTCGGCGTCGGCAAATCCGGGCACGTCGGCGCCAAGATCGCCTCGACGCTGACCAGCACGGGATCGCCCTCGGTCGTGCTCGATTCGTTGAACGCGTTGCATGGCGACCTGGGGATGGTGGCAGACGGCGATGTGGTCCTGGCGTTGAGCTCGAGCGGTGAAACTGAAGAGCTCGTGCGCATCTTGCCGGCGATCGCACGATTTCAGGTCAAGATCATTGCCATGTGCGGCGATTCCGATTCCACCCTCGCCAAAAACGCCCACGTCGTTCTCGACGTAAACATCGAGCAGGAAGCCTGTCCGCTAAATCTGGCGCCGACTTCGAGCACGACTGCGATGCTCGCGCTCGGCGATGCACTGGCGATGGTTTTGCTGGAGGCGCGCGGATTCGACAAAGAAGATTTCGCGAAATTCCATCCCGGCGGAAAAATCGGACGCAGTTTACTCATTCGCGTGCATCAACTGATGCGGCCTCGCGAGTCGATGGCTGTGGTTTTGCCAACCGCAACTGTTCGCGACGTTCTCAAAGCAATGACGAGCGTGCGCGCCGGCGCAGCCGTTGTGGCGGGTGAAGATCGACAACTACTCGGAATCTTTACCCACGGAGATTTCGCGCGGCATTTTCAGTCCGATCCGAAAGTGGGCGAACGTTTGGTCGCCGACTTGATGACGTTGAATCCGGTGACCGTGCACAAAGACAAGCTCGCGGTCGAAGTTCTCAAGTTGCTCGAGACCCACCGGATTGACGATCTCGTGGTGGTGGATGACGACAAAGTGCCGGTTGGAGTGGTCGACTCGCAGGACCTGACGCGCTTGAAGTTGCTCTGAGCGCGTGTAGAGTCCGCGCTCCGTTTCCCTCACTTCTTAATCATCAACCTTCAACTTCTGTTATGGCCGCAGCAGCAAACGATCTCCGCAAAGGACAAGCGATCAAATACAATGGAAACACCGCCATTGTCCTCGAAGTGCATCATCGCACCCCGGGAAATTTGCGTGCCTTCGTCCAGGCCATCATTCGTTACATCAATACCGGGAAAAGCGCCGACGTCCGCTTTGGTTCGACCGACAAGGTCGAGTTGGTCGACATCGATCGAAAACAAATCGAGTTCAGCTACAAGGACCACGGCGGTTACCATTTCATGGACCCGGAAACGTACGAAACGGTTGATCTTGAGGAAAATTTGCTCGGCGACGCCAAAGATTATCTCGTCGAAAACCTGAGCGTTCAGGTTCTCTACGCCGAGGGCAAAGCGGTCCAGGTTGAATTACCGGCGTCGGTTAACTTGAAAGTCGTCGAGTCCGCCCAAGGTTTGCGCGGCGACACCGCGAGCAACGTGACCAAGCCAGCGAAACTCGAGACCGGCAAAACAATTAACGTCCCTCTCTTCATCAAAGAAGGCGAGACGATCAAGATCGACACCCGCACCGGCGCCTACATGGGCCGAGCGTAGCGCGCTCTTCCGCTTCCGCTTCCTCCCGGATTTAGGATAAGATTCTTGCCGCCATGAATCGAAGATCGCAAATGGCTCGCGGATCCAAGCCGTTACGTCGCGGAGTAAAAGTTCCACCCTACGTCGTCCCAACAAGAAGGGGCTCGGCAACGATGACTCCGTTCATGGTCCCGACGCGCTGGGTGAAATTTATCTTCGCCATCTTTTTGCTGCCGGTCTGCGCGATTCTGACTCAAACATTTTTCACCGTGTTCGCGCAGGCGACGATCGCTCAACGTTTGTGGGCCGGACAAGAATTCTGGTTCTTCTCGCTGGGCGCGGTGCTCTGGTTGATCGCGTTTATCGGTTTGCCACGGCCAATCCTGCTTTACGTTTTCGGACACGAACTGACGCATGCAGTCTGGGTCTGGTTAATGGGCGGCCGCGTCAGCCGTTTTCGCGTCGGCCGTGACGGCGGCCACGTCGTCACCAACCGCACCAATTTTTGGATCGCGCTCGCGCCCTATTTCTTCCCGCTCTACAGCATCCTCGCGATCGCGATCTATGGCGCGCTCAGCATTTTTTTCAACGTGCAGCCCTACGGCCGGCTACTTTACGCCGTGATCGGCGCGACCTGGGCGTTTCATCTCACCTTTACCTGCTGGATGATCCCGAAAAAGCAGACCGATCTGCGCGATCACGGAACTTTTTTTTCCCTGGTCGTGATTTACGTGCTGAATCTCGTTCTGCTCAGTGTGATGCTGATAGTGGCATCACCGCATATCACGTTCGCGAGCTTCGGGGCCGACCTGGCGAAAAACCTTGGCAATTTTTCTCAATGGGTCGGCGACCTGACCGACAAGTTCGTTCAAGGCGCGCACCACTAACTCGTCACCATCGCGAAAGGCAAGATCGACATCGCCTCAGCAACGCGAATTTGCCGATTTTTGATCGACAACTCGCGGCCGGTAAAAATCTCGCGCGCGCGCTCGAGCGACAGGTTTTCGGGCAACTCGATCGCGGTGTCTTTCCAACGATCGCCGATTGGTGGAAAACCGATTCGCGATGAAAGCCGCGGCACTATGACGATTGCCAAGTTACGATCCAACTGTCGCGCGAAGCTGATACAGCAATCGGCGAAGGCGCCAGTCGCGCGCAGCGGCAAATATTCTCCGCTTTGGAAAAGATCGACCCGTTCGTTTCGAAAATGAAGCGTTTGCTGAATCAAAAACATTTTGATTCGGGCGTCCGGCCAGTTTTGTATAAGCTCTTCCGGCGTTTTGCTCGATAAACACGAGAGCATTTCCGCGCGCACTTTGTAATCGACCGGGCGGCGATTATCAGGATCGACCAGCGAGTAGTCCCAGACTTCGTTTCCTTGATAAATGTCCGGCACACCGGGCGAAGTCAGTTTGAGCAACGTCTGAGCGAGCGAATTGATCGCGCCGAGTCGCGCAATCTCTTGCGCGACTGGAAGAAAAGTCGGGAGAAACTTGTTCTTCGGAGTCACATCCAAAATTTTGGCAACGAAATCGCGCGTGGCGGCGAGCCACTCTTCGTTCGGTTGGATCCAGCTCGTGTTCAGCTTGGCTTCATTCAAAGCCTTCGTCATGTAGGTCTGGATCCGCTCGATATATTCCGGGGAGGCATTTTCCACCGGTGCTCCATTCGCCGCGACCGGCCAGGTACCGAGCAGTGTCTGGTAAAGCAAATATTCCTCGTCCGCGTCGGGCGCCTCCGATTCGATGACATCTTTCTTCCAGCGGCGATTCACCGTTCGCCAACGCTGCAGAGAACGCCGCCACAATTCCGGAATCTCCGAAATCGCGAGCATTCGGGCGCGCACGTCTTCACTCCGTTTGGTGTCGTGGGTGGAAGTCGCAAGCAACGTTGCCGGCCATTTACGATGTCGATCCAAGTTCCGCTCGTGAAAGGCGGCGACCCTCAGGCCGAATTGTTGCGGCTCGCCGCCCACTTCGTTGAGCGCAGCCAAGCGATTGTAAATGTAGAAGACCGTGTCTTCGAGACCCTTGGCCATGATCGGCCCGGTGAACTGCTGGAATTTGAGCACGAAATGCATGTGCTCCTCCCGCGCCTGCGCATCCAGGTTTTCCGGAAAGCGAAAAAGCAGAATGTCGCGGAGAAAATTGAAAATCGATTCCTCCATTGCCGGATTGCGACGTTTGGCGGAAGCGATCGCGCGCTCGATCACTTGTCGGTCTTCGTCGCTCACCGGTTGGCCGGGGGCGAGATAAGTTCGGTAAACCGGAAAGCAGGCAATCGTCTCGCGCACGGCGCGGGCGAGAGCTTCAAAAGTGAAATCGCGATACCATCGGTTTTTCTCCGATAATCGGTCGAGCATGTTGCCGAGCACTTCGACTTCGTTCGCGAGTGCGAGCCGCATGACCAGACGTTTCTTGGCATAAACGAGATGCCCGAAGTGCATCGTGTGGCCGATGAATCGGTGAAAGGTCCTGGTCATCGTCGCTTCGGCCTCGGCATCCACGAAAACGCCGGCGACTTGATTGGCAAAATCGTAACCGGTCGTTCCGTGGAGCGGCCAATCGGAATGAAGCTTTTCCGCACCGCTCAGAATTTTTTCCGCGATCATGTAAACCGCGCGCCCATCTTTCGGGAGCGGCATGCCGAGCACTTTGGCGCAACGCCGCTGGAGCGCTTCCAGATATTCCCTTGGTAAATATAAACCGTCGGGATGATCGATTCGTAGTCCTGTCACCGCTCCGGTCCGGACAAGATCGACAACCAATTGATGCGCAGCGTCGAACACTTCCGGCAATTCCATCCGGATCGCCGCTAAATCGTTCACGTCGAAAAAACGACGATAATTAATTTCCTCAGCGGCAACGCGCCAGAATGCGAGTCGATACGACTGCGCGTTGAGCAGCTCGTCCAAACGATCGAAGCTGCGCGGATCGCCCGGGCGCCCGTTAATTTGCGCGAGCGCTTTTTCAATCGCGTGCTGAACCTGGGGCGCTTCCTGACAACGCCGTTCCAGACGGCGCTTCACAATTTCCTTTTCGCGCGAGCGCTCGGCAATTTTTTCCGGATCGGTCTCAGTGCGGCGCGGCAAATACTCGAGCGCAGTCAGAATACTTTGAAACTCACCGTAAAATTCTTCGTCTTTGTATTCGGCGAGATTTTCCAGCGCCATCTCGAGAACAAACCGATAAGTGCCGGGCGCGATCGGCAGCTTCTGATTTTGGTATGCCAGATAGAACGCTCCTTCTTCGAAACGCATCTGTAGTTCACCGCGCTCGAGCACGCGGCCGTACTGATCGGTCAGGATCGGGAGAAGAACTTTATCGCGTAGGTCGGACTTAAGCGGACGCCAATCGATGTCGAAATAGGGCGCATACATCGAGCTCGGACCGTTTTCGAGAACGTCCATCCACCATTTGTTGCCGGGCTCGGTAATCCCCATGTGATTCGGCACGAAATCGAGCACCTGGCCCATGCCGTGTGCCTGCAGTTCCGCCATCCACGCGTCGTAATCTTCCTGCGAACCGATCGCCGCATTGAGCTTGTTGTGATCGGTGATGTCGTAACCGTGCAAACTGTTCGCGCCGGCCTGAAAATAGGGCGACGCATAAACGTCACTGACGCCGAGCGCGCGCAAATACGGCACGATCTCGCGCGCCTGCGCGAACGTGAACCACCGGTTGAATTGCAACCGGTAGGTGCAAGTCGGAATTCGTGGGTGCTCCGTTTTCACAACGTTTTTCGAGGATGAGAGAAGAAAACGTCCAACGCTCAACGCCCAACGTCCAATGGAAGAATCTTTAGGACGCCCTCTGTCATTCGACGTTCAGCGTTGAACGTTGGGCGTTCG
>DASTJU010000279.1:0-7971 GCA_035716295.1 Chthoniobacterales bacterium
GATTTTAATCCCGATTTTATCGTTAGGAGCAATCAGCGATCCCCAGGCCTTGGCCAGGTCCGGCTGACCCGTCGTTGCTAAGATCAATCGATCGACCATCGCGCGGACCACACGAGAATTGGTTTGGTAACCTGCAATCGCGTTGGCGTCGTGAGCGGTGTAGACGATCGACTTTTCCGGCAGCGGCGACGGACCTTGTGCAAACGCGCTGCCGATGGCGCAGAGGAAAACCAGAGCTAGATTTTGAAACCGTGTCATGTCGGGCGAAAGCTTGCGGTGAGCGAAGTCGAATCCATCGAGGCATCTCTTACTATTTCTGTTGCCGAAGTGCAGTCGGAAACATTTAGAGATTCCTCGACTCAGCTCGGAATGACAACAACAGTAAGCGAATCTGTGAGAAGTGCCGTCCATTACATCTCGACGAATCTGTCGGATACGATCCGCCATATCTACGTTCACATTCCCTTTTGTGCGCGGATTTGCCCGTACTGCGCATTTTACAAGGAGCTGCTGGATCGTTCGCAAACGCAGCGGTTTTGTGAAGCGCTTCTGAGCGAGCTCCGGCAACAGGCGCAAGATCGACATCTCCTGCCATCGACAATTTATTTTGGCGGCGGCACGCCGACGGCGCTGACCACGGCGCAATTGGAATTTCTGCTCGGCGGTTTCCGTGAAAGGCTCGATTTATCGGAACTGATCGAGTGGACGACGGAGGCAAACCCGGGAAGCGTGTCGGCGGGTAAAGCGGCGCTGTTGCGACGTCTCGGGATCACCCGAATCAGTCTTGGCATTCAATCATGGGACGATGATTTGCTGAAACTGCTCGGGCGCGAGCACAACGCAAAACAAGGCGAGGAGTCGTTCGAGATTTTGCGGAGCGCCGGATTTTCAAACCTTAACGTTGATCTGATGTTTGGGCTGCCGGGACAAACGATCCAGCAATGGCGGAGCACGTTGGAACAAACGGTGTCGCTTATCCCCGAACATATTTCGACTTATTGTCTGACTTACGAAGAAGACACCGATTTTTTCCTGCGGCATGCCCGTGGCGAGTTCAGGCAGAACGCCGACGCTGATGCGGAATTTTTCGAAATGACGATGTCGATCCTGGAAGCGGCTGGTTACGAGCATTACGAAATCTCGAATTACGCGCGGCCCGGTTTTCGATCGGCGCACAATCGCGCCTACTGGACGGGCTCGGATTACTTAGGCATCGGCCCGAGCTCTTTTTCCACGGTCGGGCTGGGCCGTTGGCAAAATGTTTCAGACTTTCGCCGTTACGCAGACGCTGTTCTTTCCGGAGAATCGACAATTGGCTCGATCGAGCATTTAACGAGCGAAATGAAACGCGCCGAAAGAATCGCGCTTGGATTGCGAACAATCGATGGCGCTCCATCAAAATTACTGGAGCCGTTCCCAAACGAAACGCGCGAATTTGTCCGGCTGGGTTTACTCCAGGAAGCGCGCGGCAGTTTCCTTTTAACCCGCGCGGGAAAAGCGCTGGCCGATTCCGTGGCCGAGGCGTTCGTCTAGTTTACTCCACCGCGCCGTAACGCCGTTGCCGTCGCCCGTATTCTTCCACCGCGGCAAACAAATCCTTTTTCGTAAAGTCGGGCCACATTTTCTGGGTCACGTACATCTCGGTATAGGACAGCTGCCAGAGCAAAAAATTCGACAAACGCATCTCGCCGGAAGTGCGAATGAGCAGATCGGGGTCGGGATAATATCGAGTGTAAAGATGTTTGCTAAACATCTCGACATCGATCATCCCCTTGTCGATGTGACCGAGCTCGATGGCGCGGAGCAAACTCTTGATGCCGTCGATAATCTCAAGCCGTCCGCCGTAGCTCAGCGCGAGAACCAAGGTGACGCCGGTGTTGCTGGCCGTCGCTTCAATCGACTTGTGCAATTGTTTCTGGCAAACCTCGGGCAAATCGGTCAGCCGGCCGATGGCTTGCAACCGGACGTTTTTCTCGATCAGCTCGGGCGTTTTTTCCTTGAGGAATTTTTCGAGCAGTTTCATCAGCGCGAAAACCTCGCTTTTCGGGCGCTGCCAGTTTTCCGCCGAAAAAGCATAGAGAGTCAGGTATTCCACCTTCAGCTCAGCGCAGCCTTCCACGCATTCGCGCGCGGCCCGCGATCCTTCCTCGTGGCCTTTGATCCGGGGCAAACCTTGCGCTTTGGCCCAGCGACCATTCCCGTCCATGATGATCGCGATGTGCCGCGGGACGGATTTAGCGCCTGGAGGCATCGCTAAAGAAAGATCGTCTGCGCGCGCCGGGGGCCGACGCTGACGATGGAAATTTTCGCGCCAGTGAGCTGGCCAAGTCGTTTCACGTAATTTCTTGCGTGCAAAGGAAGTTGCGAAAGTTTTTTCGCAGAAGTCGTGGATTGCTTCCACCCGCGCATCTCTTCGTAGATCGGCTCACAATTCTCCAACTGCGTCGCATCACAAGGAGGAACTTCCAGGCGTTTCCCGTTGAGACGGTATCCGACGCAAATCCTGATCGGGTCGACATCGTCCAGCCCGTCTAAATTCGTCACCGCCAGCTCATCGATCCCATTGATCATCGAGGCATATCGCGACGCCACGGCATCAAACCATCCGCAGCGTCGAGCGCGCCCGGTGGTAGCGCCGAACTCGCGGCCGAGTGAATGAAGCATATTCGCAAGACCTCGATCTTCGGTCGGCAGCGGCCCCTCGCCCACGCGCGTGGTGTAAGCCTTCATCACACCGACCACCCGATCCATCCGATGCGGCGGCACACCGGTTCCCGTGCAGGCGCCGCCAGCTGTCGTGTTGGATGATGTCACATACGGATACGTGCCGTGGTCGATATCGAGAAATGTGCCTTGCGCGCCCTCGAACAAGATTGCTTTCTCCCGCTGAAGCGCGCGATGCAGATAAACGACCGTGTTCGTCACGAACGGCCGTAATTTTTCGCCAGCGGCAAGATAAGTTTCATGGACTTCGCGATAATTGATCGGCTTCGCGCCGAGCGCCTGAAGAATGCTGTTGTTTTCCCGAATCTTCGCTTGCAGCTTTTTTGCGAACAAAATCGGCTGCATTAAATCGGAGATGCGTAACCCGGTGCGCGCCGCCTTGTCGCCGTAGGCCGGCCCGATCCCGCGTTTGGTCGTTCCAATTTTCGCCCGTCCTTGGCGTAACTCGCGCTGTTCGTCGAGCGATCGGTGATAAGGCAGAACCAGATGCGCGCAACTGCTCACCAAAAGATTTTTGCCAATTTTTACTCCGAGCTTGCGCAAGTGCTCGATCTCGGCCACGAGCGCGATCGGATCGACAACCACGCCGTTGCCGATGACGCAGACTTTTCCGCGGCGCAAAATTCCCGAAGGAATGAGATGGAGAATGTAGGTCGCGCCGCCGTGAACGATGGTGTGGCCCGCGTTGTTACCGCCCTGGCTGCGGACGATCACATCGGCCTTGCTCGTGAGCACGTCGATGATCTTGCCTTTTCCTTCGTCGCCCCATTGCGCGCCAATTAGAATCGTGTTTGCCATCTCAATTCAAACTCGGGCAAAAAATTTTCCCGACGCATCTGGCTCGCCAAAGGACGAGTCCGTCCGGTGGCGGACAAGAATGCAGTCGGGACTTGCCCACGAATGATAAGAACCGCGCGCCTCCACGCAAGCGGTTTTCAAGGTCGAGTAACGGGGCGACTCTAATCTAGATCAAATCGTCTAGTGAGCGGTCGAGCTCTGCGAGGCGAGCGCCTTCTTTAACGCGTAGGCTGATTCGCTCGATCCGCCTCCGCTGTGCGCGTGCGAGTAATTGCGCAGCTTGTCCCAGTGGATCTTCGAATCGTACGTAAAAGTATTCATCGCCACCCGGGTGCTGGCGCCGCTGCTTTGCAGATGTCGATGCGACATAATGAAATCGGAGGGATCGTAATAATTGCTGGAATCTTGCGCGAATTTGTCGCGGCTCATCCCGATCGCGATGTTCTTGCGCACTTCCAAATGCAAATGTGCATCGTAGAGACCATGCGCGTTGCCGATTGCCGCAATCTGCTGGCCGCGTTTCACGGACTGACCGCGATGAACCAGAATCTTTTGCAGATGCCCGTAGAGTGAATCGACGTTGCGCACGCCTAATCCATCGCGGTAGGCATGGCGAACGATGATCACGTTCCCCCAGCCTTGGTGACAATCTGTCGCAAAAACCACGACACCGTCGCCAATGCAATAAACCGGATCGCCCAGATCGGTATCGCCGCCACCAACTCCGTCCCAATCTTCGCCAAGATGTCCGTGAGCCCGCATTCCGCGCGCTTTGTAATATCCGCGGCCGTCAGGTTTACCGATCGGCAAATCAAAACCGTCCGCCAATTTCGTGAACGCTGTCTGCCCGGAAAAACTGATCGGTTGCGCCGGGAGGGACTCCGGTTGGCGGGATGGTCGATCTATCGGGCGGACCGCGTTCGCGCTGATCTGTTTTTTCGGAGGCGAAGCTGGCGCGGGCAAATCCGGCTCGCTCGAATCTGCTTCGATGTCGTGATTTTCCTCTTTCACTTTTTGCGCGGCCAAAGCACCAGCCTGCCGCATTTGCTCGATGCTTAATCTGGGCGCGTTCAAATTTGACGTGTCAGCAAAGGCAACGGTTTGCGGCCGGACCTCGACCACCGGCTGCGCGGTCGGACGTTTTGTTTGCTGGACGATCTTGCCCGCTTTTTCGCGCGGGACCTCGACCTGTTGGGCATAGTTCGTCCCGACTGAAATCAAGACAAAGACCAACGCTCGGATGACGACCTTCCCGACCATGAACGCGTTTGTGATAAACAAATGGCGCCCGAGTGGCAAGCAGTTATTCACAGGCGTTGGCGAGAGCCAACTTTACGGCGGGAGGTGTCGAGCAGCACGAGCGCACCTAGGGAAGCCGGGCACCGAGGTTGGGAACCGAGACGGCTGTGAAAAAGTCGGGCCGGGTTATTTCCGCTGAATCCGCACCACCGGCAGCGGAAAACGCAGCCGCAATTCGTCCTGCAAAAAGATCTCCACGTGGTGCAGGCCGAATTGCTGAAACTGGACCCCGCCGAAGTAATGAACGTTGGTGGCGTGGCCTTCCATTTCCTTCAGTTCAAATTCCACTTCTGCCTGGGCCAGCACATTTTGTTCGTCCACCCCGACGATCCGCGACCGTTGCTTGAATTTGCCCGCGCCGCTGCACCACCGTGTCCAAATGCACAACCGCATATAATTGATCGGCAACGACGGCGTGGCGATGACGTTGAGGACGCCGACCAGCGTGTTCATGCCGTTGAACTCGCAACGAACGTCTTCGCACAGGACGCAGCTTTGCAGATCGGGGAAAATTGCTTCGGTCGATTCCATTGATTCAAATCGAACCGCGCATCAACAGGATGATCAGCACGATTGCCAGTGCGATCCGGTAAACGGCAAATGGCGCAAATCCTCGCGCCCGGACCCAGCGCATGAACCACGCGACCACGATGAGCGCGACGATAAACGAAACGATGAACCCGATCGCGAGCACGACCCATTGATGACCGTCCACGGCCAGTGGGGCGATGTTTCCTTCATCCATTGTCTCGCGGCTATGCTTCAGTGTTTTTAACAAATCGTAGCCGGTGGCGACGACCATCGTCGGCATCGAAAGAAAAAATGAAAACTCGAGCGCAGCCGGGCGGGAAAGACCGACGACTTGTCCGGCCGCAATCGTGCACATCGATCGCGAAGTTCCTGGAAAAACCGCCGAAAGAATTTGGCAGGCGCCAATCCAAATCGCCTGGAACAAACTCATCCCTTCCATATTTGTCACCCGAACTCGCGTAAACGTTGCATCGACAATCCACATCACGATGCCGCCGACCAGCAATGCGATGCTGATCACCCACAGGCTTTCCAGATTTTTACCGATCACTTTGGTCAATGCCCATGATGGCAGCGCGGTCACGATGAACGCGACTATGGTCAGACTCAACGGATGCGTCAGAAAATTGCGATCGCCGCGTTCCCCTTTTGGAAATGTGCTCAGAAATTTGAGGATCCGGTTCCAAAAATAAACCGGCAACGCCAGGATCGCGCCGAGTTGGATCACGATGGTGTACATCTTCCAGAAGCTGTCGTGCAGATTGAGTTGGAAGAGCGCTTCGACAATGCGGAGATGTCCGGTCGAGCTCACCGGCAAAAATTCCGTCAGGCCTTCGACAACACCGAGCAAGATCGACAACAGAAAATCGTTCATTTAGTTAAACGTTTAATCGTTAGTTTTCTGATCACTGTCCTCTGTTCTCTGTCCTCTGGCTTAGGAAACCGCTTCTCCTCCGTGTTCGTCCGTCCGGATCCGGATCGCTTCTTCCACGTCCGTCACAAAAACTTTTCCGTCGCCAATCTTTCCGGTCTTGGCCGATTGCAGGATCGCTTCGATCACGCGCTGCGCGCGATCGTCATCCACCACGATTTCAAATTTCACTTTCGGCAAAAAATCGACCGTGTATTCGCTGCCGCGATAAATCTCGCTGTGGCCTTTTTGCCGGCCGAAGCCACGCACTTCACTCAGCGTCATTCCTTCGATGCCGACCGCGGCGAGCGCGTCTTTCACCGCTTCGGTTTTAAACGGCTTGATGATCGCCTCGATTTTCTTCACCGCGCAAACTAGAGATGACATCACAAAGCGCAAGATGAGAAGTCACTCGTAACTTCTCAACAATGCCAGTCCAATGCCAGTGCGGCTCGCACCTCGAACCTCAACTCTTGCTCAACGCGTCAACTTCTGCTTCCACCATTTCGCGAACGAGCAGTTCGAAACTGCCGCTTGGTTTCCAACCGAGCATTTTTTGAATTTTATCGGCGCGGCCGACCAAACGCGCCGGCTCGATCGGCCGATCGAATGCGCGATCTTGTTTCACGTATTTTTCCCATGGCAAATCAACCACCGCGAATGCGGCCTCGACAAAATCACGCACTGAATGCGTTTCACCGGTCGCGACCACGTAATCGCCCGGCTTCTCGTGTTGCAACATCAGCCACATCGCTGCGACATAATCCTGGGCGCGACCCCAATCGCGCTTGCTCTCCAAATTTCCTAAGACAAGATCGACATCCAACCCGCGCGCAATCCGCGCCACTGAGCGGGCGATCTTGCGGGTCACAAAATTTTCACCGCGCCGGGGCGACTCATGATTGTAAAGAATGCCGTTGCAAACAAACATGCCATAGGATTGCCGGTAGACGCGCGCCAACTGGGTCGCGAACGCTTTCGCGCAGCCGTACGGGCTCGTCGGTCGCATCGGCGTCTCTTCGGTCTGCGGCGATTCAGATGCGTTCCCGAAAATCTCCGATGTCGATGCGTGATACAATTTCACGCCCGGCGATTGATCTCGCACGATCTCCAGCAAACGCAGTGTCGCCATTCCGGCTTCATCACAGGTCGATTCCGGAATTTCGAAACTGAGCCCGACATGACTTTGCCCCGCCAAATGATAAAGCTCGCCTGGACCGACCTCGCGAAAAATGCGGCGCAACGTCGTCGTGTCCGACAAATCGCCGTAATGCAAAAATAGCTTCTTGCCGTAAATCTTCGGATCGCGCCGCAAATGCTCGATCCGCGAACGGAGCAGATTGCTCGTCCGGCGCACGATTCCATGAATGGCGTAACCCTTTTGCAGGAGTAGCTCGGTCAAATACGAGCCGTCCTGTCCGGTAATGCCGGTGATGAGTGCAATCTTACCGTTGCTCACGACGATGATGTAATCACGCCGCGTGCCATTCCACCAGTCCTGTGCCCGACCAATGACCGAACGATGTCAGATCGAGTTTCGGTCGCGCGATCTCCTGCCAGATAGCAAGCATGTTCCAAAAGCGGATATCATCCATGACGACGAGAAGCGGTTTATGAAATTCCACGGTTTCCAGTTGCCGAAGCAATTTGCGTTCGAAGATGCTGTCCTTCGGTCCGTCCACGAACAACAATTCCGTTTCCTGAATCAG
>DASTJU010000280.1:0-3182 GCA_035716295.1 Chthoniobacterales bacterium
GCGTGCTGCAAACGAACCCGGATTACCCTTCAGCTCGAATAAACCTTGGCAATATCTTACTGCATGAAGGCAAAACGGCCGAAGCCGAAACATTCTTCCGCTCCCTGGTGGATGCCGATGCCCGTATAAGCAAGGATTATCCGAGAACCTGGATCGCAGCGGTGAATCTTGCCTGCGTTCGGCATAAGGCCG
The DNA here is from genome assembly GCA_035716295.1 of Chthoniobacterales bacterium. GTDB lineage: Bacteria > Verrucomicrobiota > Verrucomicrobiia > Chthoniobacterales > UBA10450 > AV40. The sequence goes on from DASTJU010000280.1 coordinate 193, forward strand.
GCGACGACAATGGCGCATTTGCCGTGCTCGATACCGCCCGCGGCGCTCACCCTGGTGTTTGGGAATTAATCAGCTATGAGGCCGAACTGCGCCGCGAGACGATAGGAGCGCAGGCGGCGCTCCCGCTGGTGGAAACTTTTGCCCGCGAACATTGGTGGCACTATGGAGCAGCAGTCGCACTTGGCCGTCTTTACGCGGAAACGGACGACATTAGTCGAGCAGATGTCGCCTTGTCCCACGCTAGTTGGCTGGACGTGCACGATGCTGAGGCATTGCATCTCATCGCACTCATTAAAGTCAGACAAAACCATTTGGAGGAAGCATTCTGCGCTCAACGCCGCGCAATTAGCCGTCAACCCGATCAACCTAGCCAGTATATTTTGCTCTCCAATATTCTCGAGAAGATGGGTCGTACTGATGAAGCGCGCGCTGCGCTCGCACAGGTCTCGCGTCTGCGTTCGCTGGTAAATAACCAAACGGTCATTAACTAGGTATTGAGCGAACGCGGCCAAGCTGTTTTGACTTGGCGTCGGAATCGTTGGCAATTGCAGCTTGCTCGACGATGTATGGCCGTGCGCATTTATCGCGATAAAGATGTCGATCTTGCCTGGCTGAAGCGGAAAACCTGTGCCGTGATCGGCTTTGGCGCACAGGGACACGCACATGCGCTCAACTTGCGCGATAGCGGAATGAAGATCGTGGTTGGTCTCTATCGCGGAAGCAAATCGCGCGTTCGCGCGAAGCGAAATCGTCTCAAAGTTTTGGATACGGCCGATGCAGTGCGGCGCAGCGACATCATTTTTCTCGCGCTGCCCGACACAAAAATGCCCGCAGTCTATAAGAGGGAAATCGCTCCGAATTTGCGAGCGGGCCAAACACTTCTCTTTGCGCACGGATTTGCGATTTATTATCGAACAATCGTTCCGCGAAAAGATGTCGATGTCGTGATGGTCGCACCGAAGGGACTGGGACCAATGGTGCGGAACGAGTTCGTCAACGGCCGCGGAGTACCGGGATTGATCGCGGTTCGGCAAGATCGAAGTGGCTGGGCCAAGCGGACCGCGTTGGCTTGGTCGAAGGCGATCGGTTGTACCCGCGCCGGGGTAATGGAGACTACGTTTCGTGATGAAACGGAAACGGATTTATTCGGTGAACAAGCCGTGCTTTGTGGCGGGACCAGTGCGCTCATCCGCGCCGGATTCGAAACGCTCGTGAAAGCAGGTTATCCGCCCCAGCTGGCATATTTCGAATGCCTCCACGAACTGAAATTTATTGTTGATTTAATTCACGAATCCGGAATGCGCGGCATGCGGGAATTGATTTCGGATACGGCCAGGTGGGGCGAATTGACGGTGGGTCCGCGAATTATCGACGCGCGAGTTCAGAAGGAGATGAGAGCAATTTTGCGCGATATCCGTTCTGGAAAGTTCGCGCGTGAATTCATCCGCGAAATGAAGGCTGGTCGAAAGCGCTATCGAAGACTGCGCAAAGCCGCGGATGGCCATTGCATCGAAAAAGTAGGGCGCAGCCTGCGCGCGCTTATGACTTGGAAATAATCCTGCGTGCCGGCGTGAGGGCGCCGGAAACGAATTCCAGCGAAGTTATTACTTCGCCAAAATTAATCGTTTACTGCCGAATGCCCGCCGATGCGGGTGAGCTGATACGGCGTGGTCGGGATTACGCTGAGCCGGTCACAGTTCTGCCGGACGGCGGAACCTGTGATCAAAGCGACGCATCTTTTACCTTTCAAAACAGGCTGCTGTTTTGAAGTTGCGACGCTCTTGTTCGGAGCAGCAAAAGCCGATGCGCAAAACGCGACTGAAATCGCGACTGTCGCGCATCGAACCGACCAACCGCACAAGCCAACTGGCTTTGTTACAGTAGTCATATGCCAAGGGTGAGCCTTTTTAATGCCAATAGCAAGGGGAAACGCGCACCGTCGGTCGCATCATTCCTGCCGTAAAAAGTGTTCAAGGCGAAGCCGATCGAGTCGTTCGCGTGCTTCGTCCGAGCGCGTTCCGCCTGCGGCGGTCAGTTTCTCGTAGACGGCGGCGGCCGACTCCCATTTCGAATCTGCTTCTAACAGCTGGCCGGCGTTAAATCCCGCTTTGTAGAACCAAAAAAATTCGTGTGGCCGGTCCGGTCGGATACCCTCTTCGAGAACAGTATAAAAACTGGCAAGCGCGCCGGCGCGGTCGGCTTTCTTTTCCAAACAGAGACCTTTCTTGAACAGCGCCTGGTTACGCCAATGCGCAGGTGCATCCCGATCGGCCGCTAGTTTGTCGTAAGCTTCTATCGCGCGTTGATAATTCTGCGGATCGCTCGCGGACATTTCGAAAAAGATGTCGCCCTTTCCGCAAATCGCTTCGCGCTTTTCGGCCGGCCGCGCCGCGCCGTTTAGGACTTCATCATAGAGAACAAGAGCGTCCTGCGGTTTACCCAGCTTGCGTTCGATCACCGCCTGCTCGTTGCGCGCGGCCCATTTTGATTCGCCATTGAGTTGGACGACGCGATCAAAAAGGACAAGGGCGCGATCGAGTGATTGACCAGCCATGCTCGCCATCGCCGCTTCGCCTGCAAAAAACAGCGCCCGGTCCACCAACGGCCCGGCGGAATTTTGCTCGGCCAGTAATTCGAACTGCGTTTCTGCGTTCGCAAAATCCTCTGCGCGATAATACATCTCGCCCAGCTTCATTCGGACCGACGCCACCAAACCGGATGATTCGTGCTCCTGGATGAATTTTTTCGCCAGTGCGATCACTTTGGTCTCACTGCCGGTCGTCGCATCTTCCAGCCAAATCGCGAGGTAATCGGCGCGTTCTTGCGCGCTTGCCGTCGGCTTTGATTCACTGGCACGGACCAGATTTTTTCGCGCTTCATCGAGTCGCGGCGGAGTTGCGTGAAATGCCAATTCTGCCAACGCCACCCATGCTTCGGATGCTCGGCCCCCTGTCGGAAATTCGCGCAGAAATGTGCGCAGCGAATCAGCG
>DASTJU010000281.1:0-2004 GCA_035716295.1 Chthoniobacterales bacterium
GCACAAGAGCGCAATGTCGCTGTCGGCCGTTACGTTTTGATGCCGGATCACGTGCACCTCTTCGTTGCTTTTCCCTAAGAGGAGATTGCGCTGGAAAGGTGGATTCAAGGATTGCGGTCGGTCATCGGCAAGAGACTACTCACGATGGGTTTTGATAAGCCTCATTGGCAGGAAGGTTTCTTCGATCATCTTTTGCGTAGTCACGAAAGCTATTCGGAAAAGTGGGACTATGTTCGGATGAATCCAGTGCGGGCCGGTTTAAGCCAAACGCCCGAAGCGTGGCCGTATCAGGGCGAAATCACAGAATTGCCTTTTGATTAGCAGCCGCGAAGGCACGGCGACAGAGCGCCGTGGCTACAATTGCTTCGAGCCGCGGCGCGGCGCATAATCAGACAAATGGACAAGAACGGGACAAACGCCGTGAACGATCTCCTCGCCACTTACGGTGAGACCGGCGGCATTAATTATCTCGCCGCGGCCGCCACCCTGCCCTCGCGTGAAACGATCGAAGAGGCGTGCGCCGATTTAATGAGCTTGATGTTTCCCGGATTTCGCGGCGAAGCGCTGGTCGACTCGGAAGATTTGCCGGACATCACCAAAAGCCGCGTCCGGAATCTGCGAATGCGATTGAAACCGGAGATCTGCAAAAGTCTTGGCGATTATCCGGCGAGCGAGGAAACGAAAAAGAAAGCCGACGAGATTCTCGACTTCTTCGTCTCGCAGTTGCCGGAGGTTCGCAAAATTCTTTGGACCGACATTGACGCGGCCTATGAAGGCGACCCCGCGGCAAAAAGTTACGAGGAAATCATCCTCGCCTACCCTTCACTCGAAGCGATCACGATTTATCGGATGGCGCATCTGCTCTACAACAAAGTGCCGTTGGTCCCGCGGATCATGACCGAATGGGCGCACAGCCGCACCGGAATCGATATTCATCCCGGCGCGAAGATCGGCTCGCACTTTTTCATCGATCACGGGACCGGCGTGGTCGTGGGCGAGACAACCATAATCGGTTCGCACGTGAAACTTTATCAGGGCGTGTCCTTCATCGCGCGGTCGCTCGCGGCCGGGCAGGCGTTGCGCGGGAAAAAACGCCACCCCACAATTGAGGACGGCGTTTGCATCTACGCCGGAACGACGATCATGGGCGGCGACACGGTGATCGGCGCCAACTCGACCATCGGCGCTAACGTTTTTCTGACCAAAAGTGTTCCGCCGAATTCACTGGTCTATTACGAAGAGAAAGAAGTTGCGATCGTGCAAAAACGGTCGAAGAAAATCGCGAGCGGCGATGCTGACGGCGACGGATTCAAGGAATAGAATTGTCATTCTGAGCGAAGCGAAGAATCTCTGAACGTCTCTGGTCGAACTAAGTCAGAGATGTTTCGCTTCGCTCAACATGACAGGATAAATTAGGCACTACCGAATGATTTACTTGGATTACAACGCGACCACCCCGCTTTGCGACGCCGCCCGCGAAGCGATGCTGCCGTATTTCAGTCAGCATTTCGGTAATCCATCCAGTATCCACCGGGCCGGACGCAACGCGCGCGCAGCGGTGGACAACGCGCGGGACAAAATCGCCGGCCTTATCAAAGCGAAGCCGAACGAGATCATTTTCACCAGCGGAGCAACCGAATCGTGCAATTTGGCCGTGCTCGGACTCGCGCGCTGCAAGATGGACGGCGGTGGCCACATCATCTCCAACAAAACCGAGCATCACGCCGTGCTCCACGCGGTCGAGCATTTGGAGAAGCACGAAAACTTTGAAGTGACCTGGCTCGACACTTCCAACGACGGAATTGTCGATCTCGATCAGCTCGCGAAATCTATCCGGCCCGAAACGCGATTGGTTTCGATCATGACCGCGAACCACGAGACCGGTGTGATTCAGCCGATGCGCGAGATCTCGAGAATTTGTCGCGAGCGCGGCGTGCTGCTGCACAGCGACATGGTGCAATCGTTCGGCAAGATCGACATCGACATTTCGCTGGTCGACGCCGC
>DASTJU010000282.1:0-16299 GCA_035716295.1 Chthoniobacterales bacterium
ATCATCGTGCTTACCGGCGTACCGATTTATTTTCTTTGGCGAAAAACAAACGCTGGTGAGCCGTTAGACGACCAGCGCACTTAGCGAAACCGAAATCACATCGGAGACAAGGAGACCGAACCGCATGGCAAATCTATTCGCGAGAAAGCCTCTCGATAGGCTAATGGCAGAAGCGCAGGAGGTCGGCGAGCACAGCTTGAAACGCTCGCTCGGGCCGGTCAATCTCATCGCGCTCGGTCTTGGTGGCATCATTGGCGCGGGTTTGTTTGTCCGCACCGCGGCCGCTATTGCTGATCGCGCGGGTCCATCGGTGGTTCTCGCGTTCATCGTTGCCGGCATCGGCTGCGCGTTTGCGGGCCTTTGCTACGCGGAATTCGCGTCGATGATTCCGGTTGCCGGCAGTGCCTACACCTATTCCTACGCGACAATGGGCGAGCTCGTTGCGTGGATCATTGGCTGGGATTTGATCCTGGAATACGCAGTGGCAGCGTCCACGGTTGCGATCGCATGGAGCGAGTACGCGAATCGCGTGCTCTCATGGTTCAATCTATCCATTCCATACCAATGGACGCATTCGCCTTTCGAGCATGATCCGACCGGTATCCATGGAATGATGAACATTCCGGCCGTTTTCATTTTGCTGATTCTCACCGCGCTGCTGATCCGCGGCACGAAGGAGTCGGCTTTCGTTAATGGTATAATCGTTGTCCTGAAGGTGAGCATCGTCCTTCTCTTCATCGGCATCGGGTGGGGATTCATCAATTCGGCAAATCACACGCCGATGATTCCGGCTGCGACTACTTACGTTACGCCGCAAGGAATCACCCATGCCTACGGTGGGATTCTTGGAATTCTCGGCGCCGCCGGTGTCGTTTTCTTTGCTTACATCGGGTTCGATGCTGTCTCGACTGCGGCCCAAGAAGCGCGGAATCCAAAACGCGACATGCCGATCGGCATTCTTGGATCGCTGGTCTTTTGCACGGTGCTTTACGTGCTTTTCTCCTGGGTGCTGAGTGGTGTTGCCACGGTCGGGGATTTTCGCGCCGCGGGCCGCGAAGCATCGGTCGCGTTCGCCATTACGAAATACATGACCGGTTACGAATGGCTATCGAAGTCAGTCACCGTCGCTATTCTCGCCGGATTTTCATCGGTCATTCTCGTGATGTTGTTAGGCCAGTCGCGCGTTTTCTTTTCCATGAGCCGCGACGGACTTGTCCCAAGAGTCTTTTCCGATGTTCATACGCGGTTTAGAACGCCTTACAAATCGAACATGCTCTTCTTTGTCTTTACCGGCCTGCTCGCGGCATTCGTTCCGGCAGACGTCACCGGCGAAATGACGAGCATCGGAACACTCTTCGCTTTCATTCTGGTTTGCGCCGGCGTCTGGATCATGCGGGTTCGGAACCCTGAATTGGAACGCGGATTCCGCGTACCCGCGGCGCCCCTTGTCGCGATACTCGGAATCATCACGTGCGGCGCGATGATTTACGGACTCGGGTGGACGAATTGGATGCGTTTGATCGTATGGCTCCTGATTGGCTTCGTCTTTTACTTCAGCTACGGGAAGCACCACAGCCGCATCAACACACCACCGCCGGAAATGCCGGAGGGAATAAAGCTGAACCGATAGAACTGGCGCTAACTCCAACTGCTGTCGCCGAAACCGCGCGAAGGACTGGTGGCGCCAAATCCAAGTAACGCTTCAGCGCGCCAGCGCAAAGCTGCGCCATTTTCCCGCTTTAGAAATGCGCGCCGCCCGGCGGCGATGTCATCGATCGACATATTCATTGCCCTCAGAATCTCCCATTCCTCCGGACTCAACAATGCTCGCTCCTCATCGCTGACCGCGCGCTTTTGCAAACGAGAGACGATTTCACTCAACGCATTTCCGTTCGATGCGCGAAACGTGTCGATCAACCGCTGGAAACTGAGATGAAACGGAATGGTGGCAACATCGACATCGACGCTTTGGGCCACACTTTCCGGCGGCATCGTGACCGGCTCAGATTTCGCGACTGAATTCCACACCTCTTCTGGCTGATAATAGCCAATCTCGAGACGATACTTTTCGCGCGGCCCGGAAACCGTCACGTAGCAGTTGCCTGCCATCGGCTCGACCGCTTCGCTAGTTTCTTCGGAGCCATCGTTTCGATAAACGCGAAGGTGAACTTGCCGATCCACTGGCGCGGTATTTTCGAAAATTGATGACCAGTCGATAATCCAATACGCGAAGAGAGTGTGCGGGTCGCGCGCGATGGCAAACAACAGTGGTGCGCCGTAGACCCGCGGTAACTCGACCACTTCAGCCAAGTCGCCCGGAAGCTTTGGGTCGCTGCGAGCTAAACGCACTACCGGTCCATTTGAAATGCGGTATCCCATAGTTTCAGTGTCGGTTTCGCTGTCAGTTGTTTCTGGCATCACGTTTTGTACCCAATCTGCCGAGAATCGACAAAACGAAAAGCCGAATGTTGCACGGCGCACCCGAACATCGACAGTCGGTCTGCTGATTTACCGCGCCGTGAAGCCTTATATCATTTTCAATCCCCGGGCCGGGGCCGCTACCGATCGGAAAAGGCTACGCTCACAACTAGCGCAACTAGATCCGACGGCGTTACGAATCACGCGAAAGGCCGGCGATGCCGAGAAATGGGCGCGCGCCGCGGTCAGGACAAAGTGCGATTACATTGTCGTCGCCGGTGGTGATGGAACTTTAAATGAAGTGGTGAATGGATTAGCGACGACGGGGAAGAACGTTCGCCTCGGGATCGTGCCGCTTGGAACAGGGAACGATTTTGCGCGCACGCTCGATCTACCGCCGTCGGTCGAACAGAACATCGACATTCTCCGTTCGGCCAAAACCAAACCAATCGATCTTGTTCGAGTTAAAAGCGGGCGCACGCGATATTTCGTGAATGTGTCAGCCGGCGGTTTCAGCGGCGTAGTGAACGAAAAAATGACACCGAAGATCAAGCGGACATGGGGACCGCTCGCTTATATCCGCGGGGCCGCCGCTGCATTGTCGCAACTACACGCATACCAGACGCAGATCTTATTAGACGACGACGAGCAATTGTCTGCTGAGCTTTATAATGTGGTCGTTGCAAACGGCCGCTTCGTCGCGGGCGGCCTCCCAATCGCGCCTGATGCCAATCCGAGTGACGGTTTGCTTGAACTCGTTTTGATTCCAAAACTCGGCGCCCCCGAATTTGCACTGCTAGCGGCCGAAATCGTTTTAGGAAGCCATCTTTCGAGCAAGGCGACGATATTTCGGCGGGCCAAAAAAATCTCTGTCCGGTCGCGCCCAGGAATGTGGTTCAACGTGGACGGCGAATTGGTTGGCAATGCACCGGCAGTATTTCAAATCCTGCCGCGCGCGCTAAACTTTGTTGTACGACGATGATCAGCCAAAAAATCGTTTCATTGGAAGAACTCGCGCGAAGCGTCAACAAACTACGCGCGGCCGGGAAAAAAATCGTAGCCACGAACGGATGTTTCGATTTGCTCCACGTCGGACATGTCCGCTACTTAAATGCGGCTCGCGGGCTGGGCGATGCGCTGATCGTCGGAATCAATGGTAACGAATCCGTTCGCGAACTAAAGGGACAGGGTCGCCCAGTTAACAATCAAAATGAGCGCGCGGAGATCGTTGCCGCATTGGGCTGCGTTGACCTGGTCACAATCTTTCCCGAGATGCGCGCGACACGCTTTCTCGAACTCGCCGCGCCCGATGTTTACGTCAAGGGAGGCGATTACAATCAAGACACATTGAATGCCGATGAGCGCGAGGTTTTGCAAAAAGTCGGCGCGAAGATCGACATCGTCCCATTCGAGCCCGGCTATTCGACAACCGATTTATTGACGCGCCTGGGCAAAATCAAAAAATGAAGCGGCTTGGCCTTGGAATTCTTGGATCAGGAAAAGGATCAAATTGCCGCGCCATCCTGGATAGCATTCGCTCCGGAGTATTGCCCGCTGAAGCGCGCGTCGTGATTTCCGATGTGCTGGACGCTCCGATCCTGGAAATCGCGCGCGAGTTCAGTATTCCCAATGCTTATCTGCCGCCGGGTCAATTTCGCACCCGACTAGAACCGAACGTGGAGGCCGAGCTGGTGCAAATGCTGCGCGACGCAGAGGTGGAGCTGGTGGTGCTTGCCGGATTCATGCGCGTTTTGAAATCGCCAACGTTGCAGGCTTTCCCGCGGCGAATCATCAACATTCATCCATCGCTCTTACCGAAATTTCCCGGACTGGAAGCGTGGAGGCAAGCGCGCGATGCCGGCGAGACCGTTACCGGTTGTACGGTTCATTACGTTGACGAAAAAATAGATCACGGGGACATCATCGCGCAGCGGGACGTACCGATTTTGCCCAACGACTCGGCCGAAAGCCTGCACGCTCGAATTCAGCTGGCCGAGCACGAATTGTATCCGGCCGCGATCGCCAAACTTTGTCGGGAAAACGATCTTCGGCCCTAAATCGTCTCAGCTTTTTGGTCACGGCCGAGTAATTCTTCCATCGCCTGGGCCGGTGGTTTCTGTTGGTAAAGCAGCGAGTAAACCTGATCGATGATTGGTGTATCGACGCCGAATTTACGTCCACACTCATACGCGCTCTTCGCGGTTGGAATTCCTTCGGCAACGGTACCCATGTCCGCCGTAATTTCATTCAATGTGCGACCTTTGCCTAACTGTTCGCCGACGCGACGGTTGCGACTATGTCGACTGAAGCAGGTCGCAATGAGATCTCCGGCGCCGCTCAATCCGTAAAACGTCCGCAATTCTCCACCCATCTTCGTGCCCAGGCGCACCATTTCAGCGAGAGCGCGAGTAACGAGAGCCGCTTTGGAATTGTCACCCAAACCAAGGCCGTCTCCCGCACCAGCTGCAATCGCAAAAACGTTTTTGAGCGCGCCGCCTAGCTCAATCCCGGCCAGCTCCTCGCCTGTGTAAATTCGGAACCGCGGCGTACCGAGACATTTTTGAAGTTCCGCAGCGCAATCTCGTTTCGTGGATGCGAGAACAGTGGCCGTCGGCAGACTACGTGAAACTTCCACCGCCAGATTCGGTCCGGAAAGAACCGCGATCGTTTGTTGGGGGAAAATTTCCGCCAGGATTTCGCTCATCCGTTTACCGGTGCCGTGCTCGATACCTTTGATGCAACTAAGCAGGATGGCGTTAGGATTAATTTCAACTTCAGCGAGTCGGGTCGCAGTTTCTCGCAACGCAGTCGAGGGCGTAACGAAAACAATCAGGCCCGCGTCGGCGCAAGAATGGAGATCACTCGTTAGGCCAATCCCTTCCGGAAGACTTATCCCAGGAAGATGAGCGCTATTTTCGCGCGATGCCCGGAGTTCCTCAACTCGCGCCGGATTATTTCCACACAGCAAAATCGCACGACCTTGCCTTGCCCAAATTACCGACAAGGCTGTTCCCCAGCCGCCGGCTCCAATCACTGCAATTTTCTCCGGTTTCACTTTCGAGCGAAGCGCGGTTCGGTCCCCTTAAGAAGTCGGGACAAATTGGAACGATGCCGGAGCACTATGATTGCTGCCAAACACAACGTAAAATAAAGCAGGACTGGGGTCTGCAATTGCTTCAGAAATAGCATGGTGGCCACCGTAACCGGAAGGGCAATCGCGGCGATGATCGAAGAGAGCGACACATATCGCGTGAGTTGAAACGCAACGATCCAAACGACGCCGACGATTGCCGCGGAAATCCAGTGAAGGCCAAAGAGGCTACCGAGAGATGTCGCGACTCCTTTACCTCCTTTGAATCCGAGCCAAATCGGATAGCTGTGGCCGATCACGGAAAAAATAGCGGCGACCGCGCCGCAAAGATCCACAACCTTCGGAGTCGATTGAGCGGCCTTGGCGATCATCATCGCCACTGCTACGGACGCCAGACCTTTTGCAAAATCTACGACAAACACGGGATAGCCAAATCGTTTGCCCAGGACGCGGGTCACGTTTGTTGCTCCGACATTTCCGCTACCGACTTTGCGCACATCGACTCCCGCAATTCGGCCTGCGATGTAGCCGCTTGGAATCGAACCGAGGAAATACGCAATTAATGCGACAAGGACGAAGGTGAACACGTGGCGCTAGATGCCGTTTTCCCGATTGGCTCGGGCGAAAGTCTTACTATCTAAGTCATTCTTAGTGAGCCAGATAGATAAAATTGAAATATCGGCTGGAGTCACACCGCTAATCCGGGCGGCTTGCCCCACTGTGAGCGGTCGAATCTTCAAGAGCTTTTGCCGCGTCTCCGAACTCAGGCCTGCGATACTCGTAAAGTCAAATCCGTCGGGAATCCTTTGGAGATTCTTCTTCGATAGATCTCGGTTGTGTTGCGTTTGCCGAGCGGTGTAGCCCTCGTACTTGATGTCTGTTTCTAGGAGTTCCCAAATATCCGTTGGAGCGATTTGGCGAATCTCGAGCGGCAGATCCGCGGAGGTGAAGCTTGGGCGTTTCAGAAGCTGAGAGATGGGAGCCCCGCCCAACCTCGTAGCATTGGCCAGAATGCGGCATTCGTTTAGCAACGACATTTTTGATTCGAAAGCGGCCAGTCGTTTTTGGGTAACCAGTCCAACGCCGAATCCCTTCGCGGTGAGCCGCTGATCCGCGTTGTCATGTCGAAGCTGCAACCGATCTTCAGCCCGACTGCTAAACATTCGATACGGTTCCTCTGTTCCCTTCGTTACGAGATCATCAATCAAAACGCCGATATATGCCTCACCCCGCCCGAGGACAAAGGCCGGTCGATTCCGAACACTGAGTGCTGCATTTGCGCCGGCGACCAACCCCTGGGCGGCGGCTTCCTCGTAACCCGAAGTTCCATTGACCTGCCCAGCAAAATAAAGGCGGCGGATTTGCTTGGTTTCGAGAGTATGAGACAGCTGGGTTGGCAGAAAAAAATCGTATTCTACTGCATATCCCGGACGCATTATTTCCGCGCGTTCTAACGCCGAAACTGAACGGACAAACTCCAGCTGAACCGCGTAGGGCAGGCTGGTGGAAATGCCGTTTACGTAGAACTCGCTGGTATGGCGACCCTCCGGTTCCAGGAACAACTGGTGCGTGTCCCGGTCGGCAAATTTAACAACTTTATCTTCAATTGAGGGGCAATAACGCGGCCCGGTGCCGTTGATTCTGCCAGCATAGAGGGGTGAACGATGAAGATTCGCCCGAATAATTTCATGGGTTCGAGCGTTGGTTTGCGTGATCCAGCAGGGCATTTGTTCCACGTGGAACGGCGCCCCGCTGACGTCGTTTAAGGTGAAAATGTCGTCTGGCGTCGGAGATTCATCTTCAAAAAATGAGAATCTCGACGGAGGCTCATCCCCAGGTTGGACTTTGCACTGATCAAAATCTATCGACCGTCCGTTGATCCGGCAGGGAGTGCCCGTCTTGAACCTGCCGCTTTCAAATCCCAGTTGCCGGAGGTCGTCGCTCAGGCTGGAGCTCGCGTCCGCCATTCGCCCGCCAGGCTTACTAGTCTCGCCAATATGCAGCAAACCGCGCAAAAAAGTGCCGGATGTGACGACCACGCTGTGGCCATGAATTGTTAAGCCAAAATCTGTTTCAACCCCGATCACCGTTTCGCTCTCAACCAAAATTTTCGAAACGGTCGCTTGCTTGACATCCAAGTTATCAGCCCGCTCCAAGATCGCCTTCATCCGAAATTGGTAGGCTTTCTTATCGCATTGAACGCGCGGAGCCCGAACCGACGGACCTTTTGACCTGTTGAGCATTCGAAATTGGATTCCTGTAGCGTCCGCGTTCAAACCCATCGCTCCGCCCAAGGCGTCGATCTCCCGAACAATCTGTCCTTTTGCTAACCCGCCGATCGCCGGGTTGCAGGACATCTGGCCAATCGTATCGAGATTTTGCGTCAGCATCAGAGTTCGACAGCCTATGCGCGCAGACGCCAGTGCGGCTTCGATTCCAGCGTGGCCGCTGCCGACCACTATGACGTCATAGGTCTCGGGAAGCCTAAACATCTCGTGATCCTTCCAAGATTCCTTGCGATGGAAATGGCAACAATTCCGCAAGATCAAACTCCTGCACTTTGCCATCAACCGTCGCCGCGATGATTTTCATACTCGGATTGAACTCCGCCATTACTTGCCGACAAGCACCACACGGTACCGCCGGCTTTTTCCCGGCTGTCACGACTGCAATCGCGACGAAATCTTTGTCGCCTTGCGCGATCGCCGTCGCGATTGCGGATCGCTCCGCACAGATCGTCAATCCGAGAGACACATTTTCGACATTACAACCCGTGTAAATCTTGCCCGCACTGGTTGCCAGGGCCGCGCCCACCTGAAAACCGGAGTAGGGTGCGTATGCCAATCTGCGCGCATCCGATGCCGCATCGATCAACTTGTTATCTTGTATAAGTTCCACTAGGTCAATTATTTATAGTATAATATTTAGTCTCTGTTGACGCATTTTCGCTCAGTGACTCTGAAAGATCGTCCGAATCTCGCACAACGTTCAAGGCGACCCGAGTCAAAAGAATAAATAAAAGAGCCGTGACTATAAAGGCACCGCCCCACATCCAGTATTCCACGATGCGCGGGTGCGTTTTTCCGAGCACCAGATTTAGACCGAGTTGTCCTAATGTGCCTAAGTACGTGTAGAGAAAAAGACCGGGTGCGCGGCCGACAGTCGTCCAGAACATGTACGGACCAAAACGAATCGGAGTTAAGCCGTACAAGTAATTCAGCAGGCTCGTTGGAAAGAGGGGATGTAGTTGAGTAAGAAAAATTATTTTCCACGCATCGCGCTCAACGGCTTTTTTCAGGACACCTAACAGTGGATTCGCTGCCCGTTGCCGTTGCAACCATCGACCGCCCAGCCATCGGCTAATCCCAAATGAGATTGCCGCAGCAATGCTATTTCCTAAAAGCACGATGAAGAAACCCCACCACAAACCAAAGAAAAAACCGCCCCCGACGCACAGAATGCCGCCCGGCAACAAAAGCACGTTGCACCCGGCAAAAAGCAGCGGGTAACAAATCGCGCTCCAGGCGCCTAAGCCCAAGACGCGCCGCTGCAAGGTCACGACAAAATCAATGAGCGGGAAAAAGTGCGAGAGGAGCAGAAACGACGCGATGACGACTAGGAACGTCGCGACTTGGAGATACACTGCGCGCCGGGCCTCGAGCATTCTGAGATTTTGCTTGGTTCAGAGACTTCGCGCAAATGTCGGAGTTTCCCGACTACGCGGTCGAGGTCTGAGCGTTTCGCCGACGCGGAATACCGAGGCTGTCAAAAATGACCCGCGTGGCGTCAGAACGATTGAGCGTGTAGAAATGGATGCCGGTTACGTTGTTATCCAAAAGATCGTGACATTGTTCCAAAGCGAAATGAACACCGACGCGCCGAACGCTTTCGGGATCATTTTCGCATCGCCGTAGAGCGCGCAGAAGCTTGGCGGGAAAACGCGCACCGCCGGCGAGCTCGGCGATGCGTCTGAATCCGCTCATGGATGTGACCGGCATAATTCCAGCGATAATGGGCACGTGGATGTCGGCGAGTGCGCAACGCTCGCGGAAGTCAAAGAAATCGCGGTTATCAAAAAATAGCTGTGTGACGATGTAGTCGGCGCCAGCATCGACTTTCGCTTTGAAGTGATCCATTTCGATCAACCGATTCGGGGTCGCGGGATGTCCTTCCGGGAAACCGGCCACGCCGACTCCGAATCCGCGCGGATCTGGATGTGCGCCCGATTCGTTGAATCTCCGAATGAACTTTACCAAGTCGACCGCGTGTTGAAATGAGTCCCGCGATTTGTCGTAAGGAATGTCAAGAGGCCGATCGCCCCCGAGTGCGAGAACGTTCCCAATCGCCGACTTGGCGTATCGCAGTAAAATGTCTTCGATCTCTTTTTCGTTATGACAGACGCAGGTCAGGTGAGGAATTGGATCCAGTTTTGTTGTGTGTTGAATGCGCTCGACCAGATTATGAGTTAAGTCTCGCGTTGAGCCACCGGCCCCATACGTCACGCTAACGAAATGCGGCATGTACGATTCGAGATCGCGAATCGTTTGGTAAAGAGTCTCCGCCGCCTTCGCCGTTTTCGGAGGAAAGAACTCGAACGAAAACGTGGGCGAATCCTCCCGCATGATATCTACGATGTGCATGATATGTGCGCTTATATTCGTTCGTTCCGCGACTTGCGGTCAACTTAACCAAGCACATTTCTAACCACGGAAAAATCGAGAGCTACCGCTAATAGCCTGAACAGCGAGCACGCGCCTCGCGCAGCTAAAAATTCATTTCGCCCTGTTAACCGATGCCACAGCAACAAGCCAACAACTTCGAATAACCCACAATAACTTCCGTCTCTTCGCCTGCGATCAATGTTGTATGCGGTTATTGGCGGTGTTATCAACAACTTGCTCTGCTGGCTGGCGCCTCGGCGTAGCGCTGCAGTTGTTACCGAGGAGAAGGAGAAGAAGTAATGGGCACTCAATTAGAAAATCTTATTAGAAGTGCGAACAACTCCGCCGCCTTGTGCGAATTTAATTAAAGAGATCATGCCGCCAAACGCAGTCGCAACGACCAACGAAGTCGCCGAACGAGCGATCCAGCAACAGTCAGATTCGCCGGAGCGAACAAAAGCCCCGTCAACAGCTCCGGCAGAATCGACCGATAGTTTGTTTGAACGCGTTGCATGGCTTTACGCATTTTGCCGGGAACATCTGTTTCGTGACGACACCGACCGAATCATTTCAGCTTTATGGCAAACTCAAATACCAGCGGAGGGAACGCGGGTAATTGAACTCGGCTGTGGCCCCGGGTTTTATTCGAGAAAACTCGCGCAACGGTTCCCAAAAATTGTCGTTACCGGCGTCGACCGTTCCGGGAGTCAACTGCACTCTGCACGTCAACGCGCTGCCGCTCAAAATGTAAACAATTGCATATTCGAACGCGTAAATGCGCTCGCACTACCGAGCGCGGATGCATCATTCGATATCTTAATCGCGTCACGCATTTTTACGGTGCTCCCTGATCACATGCGCGCCGTTACCGAGATGTTTCGTGTGTTAAAACCCGGCGGCCGGTGTTTCATTGCCGAACCGCGCCATGCTTTTTGGGCTTCGATTCCACTCATGGCGATGTGGTTACTTGCTAGTGTCATTCATTCTGGGAACGGCTACCGAGAGCCGAGAAAAGCGACCGTCCTCAACACTGAAGGCTTCAGCAACTTGTTCCGGCAATTGCCGTGGAAATCAGTCCGAATCTGGCAGGATGGGCGTTATCAGTACGCTCTTTGCGAGAAGAGCTGAGGACATATAACTCAGCCCAATGCAGGCTAGACATCGTGTTCTCGATCCCGCTGCGCGCGATCCGATAGGAAAAAATCTTTGTGCACTGGCGGTAATGACGAAGGCGCCGCGAGCTGGCCAGGTTAAGACTCGGCTCGTGCCGCCACTCAGTCCGGAAGAGGCAGCACAACTCAATGTCTGTTTTCTTCGCGACACTGCGATCGCAATTGCAAAAACCTGCGGCAGGACCGCACGCGGCGTTGGCGTTTATACACCAATCGGTGCTGAAGCCGCCTACCTCGACATTCTGCCACCCGACTTTGAGCTTGTCCCACAGCGCGGTGACGGATTCGGCGAACGACTTGCCTTCGCCATGGAGGATCTTTTTCACTGCGGCTTCGCTTCAGTTTGCCTGATCGATTCCGACAGTCCCACTGTTTCTGCGGACGTTTACACAGAGGCGGTCGAGATGGTATCGAAACCCGGCGACCGCGTCGTGTTAGGTCCCTCCGACGACGGCGGATACTACCTGATCGGCATAAAGAAAAATCATCGGCAGTTGTTCCAACGGATCGATTGGAGCACTGAGCGCGTTTTGGAACAGACAAAACAACGTGCGCGCGAACTCAATCTTGAAGTCAGCTTGTTGCCGACCGGTTACGACGTGGATGATGCAGCAACACTGCGCCGGCTGTGTGACGAATTGCTTTCTGACCAATCAGCGCGCGACGTCGCGCCGAGTACGCGGAAGTTTCTTACTGCGCTCACGGCACAGAAAAAATTGTAGGAGAGTCGCGACAACGCTAGCCTGCGTTCGTTCATGCTGAAGAACGAAAAACGCGCACTGGTCACTGGCGGCGCCGGCCTCATTGGGTCGCACGTTACCGATCTGCTCGTGCGCGAGGGCTGGAAAGTTCGCGTTCTTGATAATCTCGAACCGCAAACACATCGCCGCGGAAAACCGGCGTGGATCAACGAAAACGCGGAATTCATCGAGGGCGATCTGCGCGACCGCGAAACGATGGCCGCTGCGCTCGATCAGATCGACATCGTCTTTCACCAGGCAGCCTATGGCGGCTACATGCCCGAGATTTCGAAATATGTGCACGTTAACTCGTTAGGCACAGCGCAAATACTCGAACTCATTCGCGAGAAAGATTTGCCAATCAAAAAAATTATCGTCGCGAGTTCGCAAGCGGTTTACAGCGAAGGCGCGGGGATTTGCCCGAAGCATCAGCTCGTTTTCCCTGGGGTGCGGCCGGTTGAACAATTGCGGAGAGGCGAGTGGGAAGTGCACTGTCCGATTTGCGGCGCGACCACGAAAAGCGCGCCCACTCCCGAGAACGCGCCAGTTGGTGGCGAAACAGTTTACGGTTTAACCAAAGTCGATCAGGAAAAGCTCGTCCTGCTTTGGGGGAAACAAGTCGGAGTCCCGACGGTCGCGCTGCGTTATTCGTGCACCTACGGACCGCGCCAATCCATCTTCAATCCCTACACCGGCGTCATCGCGATTTTTTGCACGCGCTTGCTCAACAATTTACCGCCAGTGCTTTACGAAGACGGCGAGCAAACGCGTGACTTCTCATTCGTCGAAGACATCGCGCGCGCGAACCTGCTCGCAGCCGAGAGCGGTAAGCTCGATGGATTGGCGGTCAATGTCGGGAGCGAGAAAGGCGTGCCGATTCGCAAAGTCGCCGAAATCGTTTCCTCTACTCTTAAGATCGACATTCAACCGGAAGCGCGGGGCGAATTTCGTCCCGGCGAAATGCGTCATCTCACGAGCGACACCACCAAAATTCGATCGGCCGGCTACAAACCGCAGGTCGAGCTGGAAGAGGGAATCGACCGCTACATCGATTGGATCCGTTCCCAATCGGACATCCGTGATTATTTCAGCGAGGCGGAGCAAATTCTGAAGAGCAAAGGCATCGTTCATCGGGTAGAAGTTGGAAATGCCTGAGACCGCTGGCATTCCGGATTTCAATTCCCCGGTCGGCGAGCACGCGCGCAAGGATTTTCCGCTCCTCGATGCGGACATGACGGTGGCCGAAGCGCTTGATCGCATCCGGCGTGAAGGCGTCGGTGAGCGCGTTATCTATTTCTTCGCGGTCGATTCCGAAAAGCGTCTCGTCGGCGTACTGCCAACGCGTCGTTTGTTGACCGCGCCGCTCGAGAGCTCCCTGCGCGACATCATGGTGCGAAAGGTCGTTGCCATTCCTGCCACCGCCACGGTTCTCGATGCCTGCGAGTTTTTCGTGCTCTACAAATTTTTCGCTTTCCCAGTGATTGATGAGCACCGCCATGTGGTCGGTGTTATCGATGTCAGTCTGTTTGCCGAGGAAATCTTGGGGGAGCGAGAGGAGCAACCTCGCCCGGCCTCTCCGGTTCGGGACGATGTCTTTGAAGTCCTCGGATTTCATCTCGAACAAATCCGCGGCGCCTCGCCTTGGCGGGTTTTTCGGTTTCGATTCCCGTGGCTATTGGTCACGGTGGCCGCCGGCACAATCTGCGCGATGCTGGCCGGCGCGTTTGAAGCCACCCTCGCGCGCAGCCTCGTCGTTGCCTTCTTTCTCACCATGGTCCTCGGCCTGAACGAAAGCGTCAGCGCCCAATCGATGAGCGTGACCATTCAGATGTTACGATCTGCGCCTGTGACATGGAGCTGGTTTGCAAGTGCGCTGCGTCGCGAATTACTGACGGCAATTCTGCTCGGCCTGGCCTGCGGTACTGTCGTCGCTGCGATCGTCTGGTTTTGGCGGAGCGATTTGCGCAGTGCCGGCGTCATTGGCGGGAGTATTGCGCTCTCTCTCGTCACCGCTTGTCTCTTCGGTCTTGGCGTTCCGTCACTCTTGCATCGACTTAAGCTCGATCCAAAAATCGCAGCCGGCCCGATCACCCTCGCGCTCGCGGATACTTGCGCTCTCGTTCTTTATTTCACAGCCGCACACATCGTTTTGCGATGACCAGCGTTTCTGTAATCATTCCGGCGCTGAACGAGGAAGAACCGATAGCGGGCGTCGTCCACGAATGTTTCGCGACCAATGTTCCGAACGAGATCATTGTCGTCGACAACGGCAGCACTGATCAAACGGCCGAACGCGCGAGTGAAGCCGGCGCAAAAGTGGTCAGCGAGCCACGACACGGTTACGGCCGCGCGTGTCTGGCTGGAATTCGTGCGCTGGCGCCGGAATCTGAAATGGTCGTGTTCCTCGATGGCGATGGCAGCGATTGCCCCGAGTTTATGAATCAACTTGTCGATCCAATCGCGGCCGGAACTTACGATTTCGTGATCGGTTCACGCACGCGCGGGAAACGCGAGCCCGGCAGCATGAATTTTCAGCAAATCTTCGCGGGCCGATTGGCCGGATGGCTGATGTCGATCTTGTACGGCGTGCGTTACACCGACATGTGTCCGTTTCGCGCGATCCGGCGCGACGCGCTCGAGAAATTATCGATGAAGGAAGAGACCTACGGCTGGAATTTGGAAATGCAGATGAAAGCGGCGCGAATCGGTCTGCGAATTCTCGAAGTCCCGGTCAATCATCGGCGGCGCGCCGGTGGCGTTTCGAAAGTTTCCGGCACGTTGCGTGGAACGTTCGTTGCCGGCGCACGAATCATTGCGACATTTGTCCGAATTGCGATTCACACCAGCGTCTGACTTTGTAAGATCGACCGAACGATGACCAAATCGAAGGCGTTCTTTATCGGATTGCTCGCCGGATTTATTGCCGGAATGGCCATGACCGTAGTGATGTTGGTGCTCGCCTGTTTCGGTGTCGCCACTCCGCTCGCCATCATCGGCGACCGGCTTTCGGTTTTTATAAAGCCGGGTCCGTTTCTTTCGATCATGGGCCGCGTCGGCGGCTACAATCATCTCAAGCAGCTCGGCGTTGGATCGACCATGGCCGGCCAGTTGTTCGTCAGCGCACTCGGCGGCGCCATTTTCGGTTTATTGATGCGACCCAATCCACAGCGCCGCGTCACAGCCTGGACGATGTCGATCTTCGTTGTGCTACCGATAATCGCGGTCGCGATTGTGTTGTGGCCGGTGCTGGGCACGAGCTACATCGGATTGCCGATCGCGTCCGGCGGGGCGGTTACGCTAATCGGGTTCGCGATCAGCGTTTTGGTTTTTGAGCGCACACTCGTCGCGAGCTTTCACTTTCTCACCCAACCGGCGACTGGAGTCGAAAGCGGCGAATTCACTCCGGCTGTGGGGCGGCGTGCGCTAATCCTGGGCGGGCTCGGGGTGCTCGTTGCCGGCGGCGGCATTGCGCTGTTAAGGAAACTTTATCGCGCGGCCACGTTCAGTTACGACGGGACGCAATACAAAGGCCGCAACGTCCAGCCGGTCACGCCTAACGAGTTGTTTTATTGCGTGACCAAGAACGTGATCGACCCGCGCGTGAACGTCGATCTTTGGCACCTGGAAGTGAACGGACTCGTCCAAAATCCGGTCACTTATCGCTTCCAAGATTTGAAAGGATTCGATCAGGTCGAGCAGGAAACGACACTGATGTGCATTAGCAACGGACTCGACGCTGGTTTAATCAGCAACGCGGTTTGGAAAGGCATCACCCTGCACGACCTGATCGATCCCGCCGGCCCGATGGCCGATGCGCGGCGAGTTCGTTTGTTTGGCGTGGACAATTACACCGACACCATTCCCCTCGAGAAAGCGCTCGATCCGGCCACGCTGCTCGTTTGGGAGATGAACGGCCGGTCGTTGCCTGATCGTCACGGATATCCGTTGCGCGCGATTGTGCCGGGTTATTTCGGCGAGAAACATGTGAAATGGCTGACCCGCATCGAGCTCACCGGGGACGACGCAAAAGGCTTTTACGAAAAACAAGGCTGGGGGCCGGATTTCATGACGCCGACCAGATCGAGAATCGACGCGCCCGACCACGAGTCGCGTTTTTCGTTAGGCCAATTGAGTGGACCAATCGAACTCAAAGGCATTGCTTTCGGAGGCGATCGCGGAATTTCGCGCGTGGAAATGAGCGACGACGATGGCGAAAC
>DASTJU010000283.1:0-2816 GCA_035716295.1 Chthoniobacterales bacterium
ATCACGCATCGTCAGCAGCAATTTCGCTTTCGGGAATCGATTGAAAATTTCCGGGACGTAATTGCGGTTGGCCGGAGTTTTTTCCACCCAGCGTTTTATTCGTTCGAGCGGAACGCCGACGACCTCCGCGTACGCTTCCATCATCAGCACGAGCAAATCTCTGTTCGCATTGGTCGGATCGAAGGCAACGCGCTCGAATGTCTCAAGAAATTTTTGTTTCGGAAATTCCGCGTAATCCTGCCGGCCGCGCATCGCCTGAAACCCGAACAACACGTTCGTCCACGATTCCTTGGTCAGGTAATCGAACTGGGCCCGGCGTCCGCGCGCTCCGTATTTCGTTAGCACTGTCGGGAAATAGGCCGTGTCCTGCGGCATCACCAGCAGCTCCGGATGACTGTCGAGCAGCGAAACGAGCAACGTCGTCCCTGATTTCGCCGCGCCCGCGATGAAGCAGGCGCGTTCGTCGAACGGCAAATTTTCCATCGACCTCAACTTAAATCTAGTGGCCTAACCACACAAACCGGTGCGGGCCGCACTGGCATTTCGCGGCGCTTGAGCGCCGCGGCCACCGATTCTGTCATTCCGACCGAAGTGGAGGAACCTCTAACTATTTCTGGCGTGCACCCGCTTCAAAACGGAAATAGTAAGAGATGTCTCGACTTTGCTCGACATGACAAAAGAATCCTTGCTTACGAAAACTGCTGTCGCCGAACGGGCGGCTGATCTTCTGTCTGAATATCGCGAGATCATAGGAAGCATTCCGCCCGAAGCCGGCTTCGGCGGGATCTGGGAGAGCGAAATGTTTTTGTTTTATGCCGCGGTCAAACTGTTCGCGCCGAAACAAATTCTCGAATCCGGCCGTGCGCGCGGCAAGAGCACGCTGATCCTCGCGCGCTGTTTTCCGGAATCGCGGATCGTCAGCGTCGAGTACGAACGAGAATCGGAAGACGCCCCCGCCGCCGAAGCGAAGCTGAAGAACGAAGCAAATGTCGATCTTCTCTACGGCGATTCGCGCGAAATTTTGCCGCAACGATTGCAAACCGGCGACGCCGTCTTGATCGACGGTCCGAAAGGTTTTCGCGCGCTCAAGCTGGCGGTCGATCTTTTGCGCACCGGAAAACCGTGTGTTGTTTTCGTTCACGATTTCCCGCCAAACTCGCCACAACGAAGATTTATCGAGCGCAATTTCCCGAACGCGTTCTTCGGCGACGATCCGCTCTTCCAACGTTTTCAAAGTTTGGACGCCACGCGCGATCCCCGTCCAAATTCACAGCGCGGCTACGGAGTTTTCGCCTCCCTTCCGCCACGGTTGCCAACGTCGTATTGGAAATTGCGATTTCGGCTGCTCACTGCCGGCAAGGCCTGAGCGTTTGATTCGATCCGCTACGCTTATATCGTCTTCGGTCTGTGCCGAATCCTTTTTCGAGAAAGCGCAAAATCGTTCGCCAGGCGCAACAGGCTGGCGCCAAGAAGTCGAAGCGCGTTAAACTCCGGCCCGGCAGCAAGTGGACCGAGCGCAATTTCATCACCAGCGTTTGGATCCCATCGCTGTTCACAAAGCGCTCCGGCGCGCGCGCGCGGCCGCTCTTTCCAAAAGTGCAGCCCGGCCAGATTTGTATCACCTGGATCGGGCACGCTTCTTTTTTAGTTCAAACGCACGAGGTCAATGTTCTGATCGATCCTATCTGGTCGATGTGGCTCAGTGTCATCAAACGACTAAAGGAACCCGGCTTTCACATTCATCATCTGCCTTCGATCGACTTCGTCCTCGTCACTCACGCGCATTTCGATCATCTCGATCGCCGCACCTTGCGGCTCGTTGCTGCCGATCAGCCGATTGTCGTTCCGGTTGGCGTTGGCCGTTTGGTGCATCGGCTCGGGTTTAACATCGTGCACGAGCTCGACGAATGGCAGACGATCGAGCTCGGTCCGCTCAGAATTTCTTTAACGCCGGCTCATCATTGGGGTGCGCGTTTCCTTGCTGATACACATCGAGGCTTTGGTGGCTTTGTCATTGGAGCCGCTGGTCGATCCGTTTTTCATTGCGGCGACACTGCTTATTTCGAAGGGTTCAAAGAAATCGGCGAACGCCACAACATCGAGATCGCGCTCTTGCCGATTGGTGCCTACGATCCGCCGCTCGCCCGCGAAGTGCACATGAATCCGGAAGAAGCGGTGCGCGCGTTCAACGAACTCAAAGCGAAAACGCTCGTGCCGATGCATTACGGCAGTTTTCGTCTCGGTTACGAGCCGCTCGAAGAACCACTCGAGCGTTTGCGCGAGTCCGCCCGCGTCCACGGCATCGAAGACAAGGTTCTCGTCATGACCGAAGGCAAGCCGGTCGTCTTGTGAAACAGAAAACGCTCAACGCCGAAGTCAGAAAATTGGACGTTGAATGTTGGACGTTGAACGTTGGACGTTCTCTTCTCTAGATGTCCGAGTCGCGCACTACGCGTTCGGATGTTCTCGGCGCAATCATCGCCGGATTAACTGTCGTCGGATTCTGCCTCGTCTTGCTTTGGCACGATCCGCTCGTTTTTTGGAACGATGACTACGAGTTGTCGATCTTGCCGGCGTTCGCGGACATCGCTCGTAGTTGGAGCGAAGGGCATCTGCCGCTGCTCAGTCCGTACTCTTGGGTATGCAGCAATCTCGCCGGCGAATTCCAATACGGAACATTTTCAATTTTCATAAACGCAGCGGTCGTACTGATTTGGAAATTTCCGCTCACGTTTCCTCAACAGGCGGCTGCACTTTCGATCACGCATCTGTTTGTTCTCGCCACCGGCGCGTTTCTCCTTGCGCGCGATCGAAAG
>DASTJU010000284.1:0-3157 GCA_035716295.1 Chthoniobacterales bacterium
GATGACTTCCGTATCAAACTGCAAAAGGGTTTGGGCGATCAACCGATTGTGATGTCGACAACCGCGCCCGCGGTGGCTAACGGTCCGGCAACGGCGGGAGGGGCTCCGGCTTCAGCTGACGACGCGTCGCTCAAAGACATCGTTTCCCCGATGGTCGGCACTTTTTATCAGTCGGCATCGCCTGATGCTTCGCCGTTTGTCGATGTTGGAACAAAAGTGGATGAGGACACGGTGGTTTGCATTATCGAGGCGATGAAAGTGATGAACGAAATCAAGGCGGAAACCAGCGGCGTTATTGCCGAAGTCGTGGCCGAAAACAGTAAACCGGTCCAATTCGGCCAGGTTTTGTTTCGGGTTCGTTGAACCGTTAGGGCGCGACAAATGCCAGTCCGGCTCGGACCGGGAGCAACGCATGTTCGAAAAAGTCCTGATTGCTAATCGTGGTGAGATTGCGTTGCGCGTTATTCGCGCGTGCAAGGAACTCGGCATTCGCACGCTCGCAGTTTATTCCGACGCGGATGTCGATTCGCTGCACGTCCAACTTGCAGATGAAGCGATTTGCATCGGCGCGGCGCCGAGCTCGGAAAGCTATTTAAAGATCGACCGGATCATGAGCGCGGCGGAAGTCGGCGACGTCGATGCGATTCATCCCGGTTACGGTTTTTTGGCGGAGAACGCGCACTTCGCCGAAGTGGTCGAGAGCTGCAAAATAAAATTCATCGGCCCGCCTTCGCACGTGATTCAACAAATGGGCGATAAAGACATGGCGCGCGCCTGCGCTCGCAAATCGGGCGTGCCGGTCACGCCGGGAAGTGACGGCGTGGTCGAGACTGACAAAGATGCGGTAAAGATCGCAAAAAAGATCGGCTATCCGGTGATGATCAAAGCTGTTGCCGGTGGCGGCGGCCGCGGAATGCGTGCGGCGCACAACGAAACCAGTTTAATCGCGGGATTCCACAGTTCGCGCCTCGAAGCGGAAAAAGCGTTCGGCACTTCCTCTGTTTACATCGAGAAGCTGATCGTGAACCCGCATCACATCGAATTTCAAATCGTGGCTGACAGTCATGGTCGCGTGGTGCATCTCGGCGAGCGCGATTGTTCGATTCAGCGCCGCAACCAAAAAGTGATCGAAGAATGCCCGTCGCCGATCATGACGTCAGGGCTTCGAAAAAAGATGGGAAACGCAGCGGTCAAGCTGGCGAAATCGGTTGGCTACGAAAACACCGGCACGATCGAGTTTCTGGTCGACAAAGATCGCCGCTTCTATTTCATGGAAATGAACACGCGGCTTCAGGTCGAGCACACCATCACTGAAGAGGTTTACGGCTGCGATCTGGTGAAGGAACAAATCCGAATCGCCGCGGGCGAACCGCTCTCGCCGCATGTCGCGCATGCTGTGCCGCGTTCGCATGCGATTCAGTGCCGGATCAACGCCGAAGATCCGGCGAATAATTTTCAGCCGTCACCCGGAAAAATCGTTTTTTATTATGCGCCCGGCGGCCGCGGCGTGCGGATCGATTCCCACGCTTACACCGGTTATGTCGTGCCGCCGTATTACGATTCGCTGATTGGAAAAATTATCACGATCGGAGCGACGCGGAGTTCGGCGATCGACCGCATGCGCCGCGCGCTCGACGAATATTACGTTACTGGAATCAAGACGACGGTTCCGTTTCACGCCGCCATCATGCGGAGCGGAGAATTCCGCGAAGGCAAATACGACACCGGCTTCGTCGAGCGAATTATGAACGCGGAAGCTTTCCAGCTCGTGCCGCCACGCGCTCACCTGCACGAATAACGCTTTGCGAAATCTACGCGATTGCCGCCTCTACGGAATCCTGGATCTCGGTTACATCGATGTTACTGACGCCGAACGTGTGACGAAGGCGATGATTGAGGGCGATGTCGATCTTATCCAATTGCGCGCCAAGAAGCAGTCACTCGCAGAAATTGTCGATCTTGCAGGCGCGCTGCATGAAATCACTTCCGGAGCCGGAATTCCTTTAATTGTTAACGATCACGCAGAAGTTGCGGCCAAAGTTCCAGTGGAAGGAGTTCACCTCGGCCAGGACGATGACTCGCTCGCGCACGCACGCAAGAAAGCGGGCCGAGACGTTCTCCTCGGAAAATCCACCCACAGTTTCGAGCAAGCGGTCGCGGCGGAACGCGAAGGCGCGGATTACATTGGGTTCGGTCCCATTTTCGCGACTCCAACGAAGCCGGATTACCAGCCGATCGGACTGACCGGTATCAAACGGGTTCATAATGAAGTCACCGTCCCGATTTTTTGCATCGGCGGAATCAAGATCGACAATCTTGGTCAGCTCATCGCCGCTGGCGCAAAGCGAGTCGCGATTGTTTCCGGTTTGCTCAAGGCGACCGACATCGCCAACTATGCGCGGGCGTGTAAAACTCTGTTAAATCCCGAAACCTGATGTCTCTGCTTGTTGTTGGCTCCATTGCGCTCGACACCGTCAAAACGCCAGTTGAAGAACATGGCGACTTGTTAGGCGGGTCCGCGTCATATGCGGCCGCTGCCGCGAGTTATTTTTCCCCGGTGAAACTGGTCGGTGTGGTCGGAAGCGATTTTCCGCAGGCCGAGTTTGATTTTTGGAAATCGCGAAAGATCGATAGCGCGGGCGTGCAGCGGGTCGAAGGAAAAACTTTTCGCTGGTCCGGCGAATATGCGTGGGACCTGAACACACGCGAAACGCGCTCGGTTGCGCTGAACGTCTTTGAAAATTTTAAACCGGAGTTGCCGAAGTCGTATCGACAAACTGATTTCGCATTGCTCGCCAACATAGCCCCAGCTTTGCAATCGCATGTGCTTAAGCAAATGGAGAAGCCGCGCTTCGTCGTTGCCGACACGATGGACCTTTGGATCGAGACCACGCGCGCTGATTTGGATGCGCTTCTGCCGGATGTCGATCTTTTGATCTTGAACGACAGCGAAGCGCGCGAGATGACGAAGGAGACGAGCCTGATCAAGGCCGGCCGGAAGATTCGCAACTTCGGTCCGCGCTACGTTGCGATCAAGAAAGGCGAACATGGTGCGCTGCTCTTTGGCGAAGACGAATTTTTCAGCGCGGGGGCTTATCCGCTGGAAGATATTCACGATCCAACCGGGGCAGGGGATACTTTTGCCGGTGGTTTCGCC
>DASTJU010000285.1:0-4835 GCA_035716295.1 Chthoniobacterales bacterium
GAGCCGGACTGGCCTTTACCAAGCAGATTTTGAATATCAGCCACACGGAGCCGGATCCGCCCCAGCACTTCGCAGGCGATCTCCCATTTGTCGGCGCCGAACAAAATCAGATCGCCTTCTTCAATCTTTAATTTGGATTTCAAGGCGGCCTTCTCGGCCTCGCTAAAGAATTTCACGATCGGCGATTTCCATTCGCCGTTCTCGACCTTGATGAAAGCGAGACCCTTAGCGCCGAAAACTTTCGCCGTTTCCGTCAGCTCCTCGATTTGCCCGGTGGTGATACCGGCGAAGCCTTTCGCGTTGATCGCTTTCACCACGCCGCCGGCGTCGAGCGCACCGCGAAAAACTTTAAAGCCGCTCGCGCGAAAATCGTCGCTGACATCGACCTGCTCGACGCCGAACCGGCGATCGGGCTTATCGCTGCCAAATCGGCCGACGGCTTCGCGATAAGTCAGCCGATCGAACGGTGTTTTGATGTCGACGTTGCGCGCCGCCTTGAAGACCGCCGCCAACATTCCCTCGGTCAGCTTGAAAATATCGTCCGGTGTCACGAACGACGCTTCGATATCGATCTGGGTGAATTCCGGTTGCCGGTCGGCGCGCAAATCTTCGTCGCGAAAACATTTTGCGATCTGAAAATATTTTTCGACCCCGGCGACCTGAAGCAGCTGTTTGTACTGCTGCGGCGCTTGAGGCAACGCGTAAAACTTTCCTGGCACCAATCGACTCGGGACGAGAAAATCGCGCGCGCCTTCCGGAGTGCTCTTCGACAGGATTGGCGTCTCGATCTCGATGTAGCCCTGCGAATCCAGAAAATCGCGCGTCGCCTTGGCCGCGCGATGGCGCACCCGCAGATTGCGCGACAGCTCCGGCCGCCGCAGGTCGTAATACCGATACGTCAGTCGCAAATCTTCGTTGTGAATCTCGGCGTCGATCGGAAAAGGCAGGTCGTCGGCGCGATTGAGAATTTTCAACTCACTCGGAATTAATTCGATGTCGCCGGTCGCGAGCTTTGAGTTTTCCGTGCCCGGCACGCGCGCTGCGACTTTTCCCGAAACTTGAATCACATCTTCGCTCCGCAAACCATGAGCTTCTTTCGCAAGCTGGGCGTTCTCTTCCGGTCGAAAGACCACCTGAGTAATTCCTTCGCGGTCGCGCAGGTCGACAAAAATGACGCCGCCATGATCGCGCGAAACGTGGACCCAGCCGGCAAGGGTGGCGTCCTTGCCGATGTCGGTCTTACGAAGTGAATTGCAGTGGTTTGTTCGGTACATGGTCAGGCGGAACCGGAGACCTTGAAGAATTTTGCGACGCTGTCCAGCAACGCATCGCCGGCAATCAACGATTCCTCGCGGGTGGCGAGATTTTTCACTTTAACCTGCGGCCATTCGTCGCCGTAAAGAAGGGTGATCCGCGCGCCCACGTTTTCGGCAGCTTGAAATTGTTTGGCCACCTTGTCGGCCGTGAGCGGGTAGTCGACGCGATAACCGCGATCGCGCAGCTCCTGAATTTGCTCGAGCGCGTCGGCGCGTCGTTGTTCCTTGGCGATGATCACATAAATGTCGATCTTGTTTTGCTCTTTGACGGCGGCGTCCAATTTCTCGCGGGCCGCGGCGCGATCACGCAGCAATTCGCCGAGCACTACGTCCCCCATCGCGAAACCGAGCGCGGGCATCGAGACCGCGCCGTCGCTGAGCTGTCCGATCAAATTGTCGTAACGTCCGCCACCGGCAATCGCTCGCAGTTTTCCAGCGCGATCGAAAACTTCGAAAACGGTGCCGGTGTAATAAGCCAGTCCGCGCACGATCCGAACATCGACATCGACAAACCCGGCGAGGCCGCGCGCGCCGAGTCCATCAACGAGCCGATCGAGTTTTCCGCTCTGGCCGCCTTTGTCGAAGATTGAGAAGACCGGGTCAGCAAGTTTGCCGAGTTTCGCCTCCGTTTTCTCGCGCGGTTCTCGGCCTGATTTGTCGATCGTTTGCAAGACCTCTTCCCATTTTTCGGTCGGAAGTTCTTGTTGCTGTAAAAAATCGGTCCAGAACTCGCGATCGCTGATGCGAACAACGAAATCTTGTTCAGTCAGTCCAAAGGCGCGCAAGATGTCGATGCAAAGAGCGATCAGCTCTATGTCACCGGCGAAATCGCTCTCGCCCATGATGTCGCAGTTCAGTTGGTAGTGTTCGCGCAGCCGGCCGCGCTGCTGTTTTTCGTAACGAAAGAATTGGCCGACGGAAAACCACTTGAGCGGTTTCTTGAAAGCGCGCTCGTGCGCGGCGACGACGCGCGCAAGTGTCGGAGTCAATTCTGGCCGCATCGACACTTCGCGATTGCCTTTGTCGGTGAAATTGAAAAGTTGATCGACAATTTCAACGCCGCTTTTTTTGCGATAAAGATCTGTCGGCTCGAGCACGGGGCCGTCCCATTCGACGAAACCGTAGCGGCGTGCGACTTCGCGCCAACGCGCGAAAATGTAATTCCGCGTCGCGCAGTCGTCCGGCAGGAAATCGCGAAATCCAGGAAGGGCTTGCATGATTTCAAAGGCCGGACGGGCACCTGGGCGCGAACCACTTATGCGGTCGAATAAACGGCCGCTCCGACAAGTCCAACCTACCTACAACAAAGAGCATTTGGTTAACCAAAGCAGAGGACAACTATGAAACAAACTACATTAGCGAAAATATTGGCCGTGGCCTGCAGCATGGGCGTCGTAACAGCGATGGCTCAGACCTCGACCACAGTCACAACGAAAGATGCTGCGGCCGGGACGACGACTACCGAGACCTCGACCACGAGCAGCGCAGGAACAATCAGCACCTACACGCCGGGAACGGATTACATTACGTTCCGCACCAGCACGGATACCGCGCCGGCGCGTTATTACTACAGCAAGGACACCACGATTCTTGATCCGGAAGGCCGTACGGTCACCTGGTCAGCTGTCCGTCCAGATCTGCCCGCGACGGTTTATTATGTGCGCGACGGCGATCGCATGGTTGTCCGTAAGATCGTGTTGAGCAAGCCGACTGTAGTCGAGAAAGAAACAACGACCACGACAACGACAGAAAAGCGGTAAACGCCATCGTTAGTTCGCAAATTCAAAGCGCTCGCGAAGAAATTCGCGGGCGCTTTTTTTGTTCTTCAATGTGGGAGCCGCCTCAGCGCGGCGATGTCGGGACACTAAGGTCCCTCCCACATTTTCAATCCTCGTAGCCGCGCGGAAATTTTTGGTGCCATTTCCACGCGCTCTCAATAATGGCGTCCAGCGATTGAAATTGAGGTTTCCACCCGAGCTCACGTTTAATTTTTTCCGAGGATGCGATCAACCGTGGCGGGTCGCCCGGTCGGCGCGGTTTTTCCACGATGTCGACCTTGCGGCCGGTAACTTTGCGGCAGGAATCGATTACTTCGCGCACGCTCGCGCCGCCGCCCGTGCCGAGATTGTAAAAGTCACTCTTGGCTGAGTTGAGCGCGAGAATGTGGGCATGGGCAAGATCAAGTATGTGGATGTAATCCCGGACGCAGGTGCCGTCCGGCGTCTCATAATCGGTCCCGAATATTTCGACGTTTGGTTTTTCGCCGAGCGCCACCTTCAACACATTCGGGATCAAGTGGGTTTCGACCCGATGGTCTTCTCCAAAATTCGGCGAAGCGCCGGCGGCGTTGAAATAGCGAAGCGAAACAAACCTTAATCCGTGGATCTCGCCATACCAGCGCAGGATTTTTTCGAAAGCTAATTTCGATTCGCCATAGGGATTGATCGGCCGGGGCGGCGTTGTTTCATCAATCGGCAGGCGCTCAGGCGGACCGAAGATCGCGCAAGTGGAAGAGAAAATGATTTTCCCGACACCGGCAGCGACAATCGCATCGAGCAGATTGAGACCGTTGGCGATGTTGTTCCGAAAATATTTTGACGGATTCTGCATTGATTCGCCAACGAGTGCATTGGCCGCGAAATGCATGACCGCATCCGGCCGCTGTTTCGCCAATGTCTTTTCGATTGATTGTCGATCTACCAAATCGCCTTCGACGAATTCGGCCCGTGGATCGAGCGCGCGACGATGGCCTTCGCTTAGATTATCGAAAATGGTTACGCTGTGGTCTTCTTCGAGCAACAGCTCGGCGCAAACACTTCCGATGTAGCCGGCACCACCGACAACGAGAACTTTCATTCTCGAGAAAATCGACGGCCTGCGCCGTTAATCAATCCAAAGTGCGGCTCGAAGACGGACGCGCCGAAACCTGCTTGGAATTAGAAGCGACGCCGCTGCGTGAAACCGTGGCCTTCTTCTGAAGTCCGGCGATCATCCGACGAGGGGTCTGATGTTTCGCGCGCGGGCCGAGGACTTTGAGGCTCTGCTCCTCCGAGCCCCATTGCAGAATGTCGATGTCGACATTGCGTACACCCCAGCGTTTCATCTCCAACTTGGTCGGCTTGTAGAGGTCGATTGTATTGGTGCCGACCAATGCGGTTCCGTAATCATCGATAATAAATTCCTCTCTGGTGCTGACGATTTTAAATCGCGTGCCGAGCGGGAAGCGCGACCAATCGGAGGCGGCGCTCATCACGTGATGGCCGGATAAGTATTTGCCGAGCGCGTTTCGGCGTCCGCCTTTTTCGACGCGCGTGTAGGCAGTCGTGCGGACATTGGACATGCGGCCGAGGTGTGAGTTCGCGGCCTCAACAGCGGCCAACGGATTTTGCACAACGGCTTGTTCTGCGCAACCAACGAGGACACAACCAACAGCAAGAATTATTGTAAGGTTAAGACTTTTCGACATTTGCAACACGCGGCCTCAGATAGCATCGAAGTTCTGCCTGGCAAGTAATTATT
>DASTJU010000286.1:0-3238 GCA_035716295.1 Chthoniobacterales bacterium
ACCAAAAAGACCAGGACACGCTCCCGCCCTACGAAACACTGGACGAGATCTTGCGGCTTTACGTCGAGGACAACTTGAGCGCGCGCGATATCATTGGTCGCGGGTTCGACGAAAAAACTGTCCGTTGGGTCCAACGCCGCGTCGATCTCAACGAATATAAGCGCGAGCAGGCAGCACCCGGATTAAAAGTCACCAGCCGCGCCTTCGGTCTCGGCCGCCGCATGCCGATCGCCCAAAAATACGTGGATTGATTCGTTCTTGTGGACCTAGCGTTGCCTGGCGATATTCTATGCCTGTCTCGGGGTGAGGCTTCACCCCTTAACGACAAGTAAACCAACCACGCGAAACGTGGCAAACCAAATGGAGGAATTGTGATGAAGCGAGTCATACTGTCAGTTGTAGCGGTGGTAGCGTTAGCGGGCACTGCGATGATTGTGCGGGCGCAGGATGCGGCAAAGGTGGATGCGAAACATTACACGGTCGCTTTCGAGAACGATCAGGTGCGCGTGCTGAAGGTGCATTACGGTCCTGGTGAAAAATCGACGATGCATTCGCATCCGAATACGGTGGCCGTGTTTATAACCGACGCGAAGGGCAAGTTCACGTTCCCGGATGGCAAGACCCAGGAATTCGACGTGAAGGCCGGTGAGGCTATGGCGGATACGGCAAAGACTCATCTGCCGGAGAACACTAGCGACAAGGCGTTCGATGTGGTCGTGATCGAATTGAAGGGCAAGCCCTCCGCTAAGTAGCCGCTCAGATTCTGAGCAGCTCACGCTGCCAGGGAACGAGCAAAGCGTCGGCGCGGGATTGATCGGCGGCGATGGCTTCCAAAGTCGCGCGCGGGGCGATGAAGGAAGAGTCAATCTGCAAGTCCTTTGCGGCGTGATCGCGATTGCGGCGAAGCTGTTCGATTCGTTTTATAACTTCAGCCGTCGCACGCGTTCCAGAACGGCGCGGTCGGACCGGCCAATCTTTTTCCGGCATTTTCAACCCGCGCTCGGCCGCGTCACGAAAAGCGCGGCGCCGGCGATCGGAGAAATGTTTATAGTCCGGAGATTCGCCAGCTGCGAATCGTTCCGCTGAGTGCAGCAACTCGCGGTTCTGTAAAATGTGGAACGGCGGGCGATCGACAGTGTCGGCTTCCTTCTCGCGCCAGTTCCATAATTCGCGCAAGATGGCGGACGCTCGACCGTGCAATGCACCCGCTCCGGAGATTCGCCACGCTTCATCGAGATCCCGCTCGCGATCGGTCGCGGCCAGCTCCAGCGCGCGCTGACACGATTGCCGGAACCACTCCATTCGATTTCGTGAATTCAATTCCGTTTCCAAACGCTCGGTCATCGGTAACAAATAGCGCGTGTCATTGACCGCGTATTCGGCCATGCGCGCGGGAAGTGGCCGCTGCGCCCAATTCGCTTTCTGCGAACCTTTCACTAATTCGACGTCGAAATATTTCTGCACGAGCGCGGCCAGACTGAATTCGCGGATGCCGATCAAGCGCGCGGCGATCACGGTGTCGAAAATTCGCTGCGGCACGAAACTCATATTCCGCCGGAGCAATCGCAGATCGTAATCGGCGCCATGAAGCACGATTTCTTTGCTCGCGAGCGCGTCTCGCAACGGTGCAAGATCGACATCGGCCAGAGGATCGACAATGACGTCACACCCCGGCGTGCTGATTTGGAGCAAACAGAGTTTTTCCCGATAACAGTGGAGACTGTCGGCTTCGGTATCAATCGCGACGCGATCGACCGATTCAAATTGTGGAAGCAGCTCGCGAAGCTGCGCGGCGTTCGCGATCACTTCAGTCCGCCCAGGAGCAGCTCAGCGTTGGTTTTCGTGTTGTTCAAGTTGTCGATCAACTTTTCCATCGCCTCGATCGGCGGGAGCGCGGCCATCGATTTCCGCAAAAGCTGCACCCGCTCCCATTCTTCCGGGTGATAAAGTAAATCTTCGCGCCTCGTGGCCGACAGCAGCGGATGAATTGCCGGATAAAGCCGTTTCTCCTGCAATGCGCGGTCGAGATGTATCTCCATGTTGCCGGTGCCTTTGAATTCTTCGAAAATCAGTTGGTCCATGCGGCTGCCGGTTTCGGTCAGCGCGGTCGCGAGAATGGTCAGGCTACCGCCTTCTTCGACATTTCGGGCGGAGCCAAAAAATTTCTTCGGTTTAGTCAGCGCCTTGGCTTCAACACCGCCCGACATGGTCCGTCCTTTGCCCGGCTGCAAACTGTTATAGCCGCGCGAGAGCCGGGTCAGGCTGTCGAGCAAGATGACGACATGCTTTTTCATTTCCACCAAGCGCTTGGCGCGTTCGAGCACGAGTTCCGCGACCTGGACATGTCGCTGCACGTTCTCGTCAAAGTTGGAATGATAAATCTGACAATCGACTTCGCGCTCGA
This sequence comes from Chthoniobacterales bacterium, assembly GCA_035716295.1. Lineage (GTDB taxonomy): Bacteria > Verrucomicrobiota > Verrucomicrobiia > Chthoniobacterales > UBA10450 > AV40. The sequence goes on from DASTJU010000286.1 coordinate 2,405, forward strand.
GATCGGTCACTTCCTCCGGTCGCTCGTCCACCAACAGGAGAATGAGAACCATCTCGGGATGATTAACGCGAATCGCCTTGGCGATTTCCTTGAGCAAAATTGTCTTACCGACACGCGGCGGCGCGACAATCAACCCGCGCTGGCCGTGGCCGAGCGGTGCGAGCAGATCGACTCCGCGCGCGCAGATCGAATTCGTCTTTGGATTTTCAAGCATGATCCGCCCCTGCGGAAACTGCGGCGTTAATTTCTCGAAATCGATCGGCTCGCTCCATTTCTCGGCCGGCTCGTCTTCGATCGTGATGACGTCGTCGAGCACCAGACCTTTTTCGCGATCGCGCGGCAGGCGCAGTTTGCCGGCAAGTTTTTGTCCGGACCGCAAATGATAAAGCTCGATCGCCGCGCGTGGGACGTAAACGTCTTCGGGCACCGGCAGAAAATTCAGCTCGGGATAGCGCAATAACCCGAATGAATCGCCCATTTGATCGAGAAAGCCTTCGGCCGTGACGTTCGCGCCCTGGCCAAGCGCGGCGCGGGCGATGTCGAAAATGTGATGATGACGCGAACGCGCGGGATGCAGATGCAAATTGAAATCGCGCGCGACCGGAAAGAGATCGTCGAGTTTCTCCAACTCGTTGATGCTCACTTCTCGCGGCGCCAACGCAACGTTGGATCCAGTTTCTTCTGTAGCGGCGACCGTGCTTGCCTCGCCGGAGCTTTGCGAAGGCGGGTCGGCCGCTTTTTCAGAATTCGTAGCCGGCACGGCTGCCTCTACACTCTTTTCTTCTAACTTTTCGTCCATTTTTCCTAACGCCACAGTTCCACCAGACTGACAGC
>DASTJU010000287.1:0-2103 GCA_035716295.1 Chthoniobacterales bacterium
GCGGGCTCGGGTTTCGATTATGTGATCATCGAAACGGTCGGCACAGGACAGGAAGCGATGCCGTTTCAGAAAAATGGAACGGTCGATCAGACCATCCTGGTGATGAATCCCGATTACGGCAGCCGGCTGCAGTTGCAGAAAATCGTGATGCTCGATCTCGCCGACATCGTGGTCGTCAACAAAAGTGATTTGCAACGCGCCCGCACTGCGCACACGGAAATTGAGCAGCGCCTCGATCAAAATCGACGCGCCCAACGGCTCGTCGACACGGTGGCAAAACGGCATCGGGACTCTGGCGTGGACAAACTGTTCGGGTTAATTTCAGCGAGCGACAAATCTAAACGCGGAAAGGAACGGAAAAAGTCATGAGCAAGCTCGGACAGGTCGTTGAGTCGGTTGAGAAATATAATCAGTTCGTTCTAGATCAGGTGAAACACGCCCGCACCGATCAAAAATTCGGACGCGATCTGCTTGGACGTTGGAACGACATCAAAGCGAAAATTCCAATCACGCGTGCGCCGACGGGCTTGCCGTTGCCGCGACTGGCGCTTCCCGAGATCGACGAGCCCGGTGAAATCGCCCGCTTTTTGTTTGGTGAAGGATTGCCCGGCGAATTTCCATTTTTAAACGGTGCGTATCGCGAAATGTACCTGGAGCCCATTCGCGAGGTCGAAAGCTTCGAGAAGAACGGCGAAACGAAAAAGAGCAAGACTGGGAAGAAGATTCCACAGACGGAAGAACCGACGCGCTTGTTTTCCGGATTGATGCTGGCAGAAGACACGAACGAGCGTTTCCACTTTCTCACCGCGCAGCAACGAACACATCGTCTGAGCACTGCGTTCGATGGTCCGACCCTTTACGGGATCGACAGCGACGCGGACGGCGTCTTCGGAAAAATCGGCGAGGGCGGCGTCGCCATCGACACGGTCGAAGACATGGTCCGGTTATTCGACGGATTTGATCTCGGTTCACCAGATTTTTCGGCGTCGATGACGATCAGCGGGCCGGCTCCAATCATCATGGCGATGTACATTGCGGCGGCTAAGCGCCGCTTTGGTTCAAGCGTCGTCCCGAAACTGCGCGGAACGATTCAGGCCGACATTTTCAAGGAAGTTCAGGCGCAGAACGAAACGATTTTCCCAATCGAACCGTCGTTGCGATTTCTCACCGACATGGTGGAATTCACCACCCGCGAAATGCCTCGCTGGTATCCGATCTCGATCAGCGGCTATCACATCGGTGAAGCCGGCTCGACGCCGGTGCAGCAGGCGGCTTACACGCTTTCGAATGGTTTCGCCTATGCCGAAATGTTCGCGGCCCGGGGAATTCCGGTCGATCAATTCGGCCCACGACTTTCGTTTTTCCTCGATTGCGGACTCGATGTCGAATACATCGCGCTCGCACGCGTCTCGCGGCGGATCTGGGCGATCGGAATGCGCGATGTGTTCGGCGCCGGAGCGAAAGCGCAGCTTTATAAATTGCACACCCAAACGAGCGGCCGTTCGCTCATCGCTGCCGAGTTTAAGAATAATCTCACCCGCACCGCAGCCGAATTGATGCTCGCTTACATGAACGCGACCAATTCGTGTCACTCCAACAGCGCGGACGAACCATTCACTACGCCGAGCGAGGAATGGATCCGGCTCGCCGCACACGGCCAGGCGATCCTGCTCGAAGAGTCCGGCATTTTTAAACACACCATGAACATGTTGAGCGGTTCGCCGGGCATGAAAGCAGTCGAACGCTCGGTGGAGGCGGCGATTCTGGAGGAATTCCGCGAAATCGAGCGGCTCGGTGGCGTGCTTTCGGCGGTGGAGGACCGTTATCAGCGGAGCCAGATCCAAAACGCGTCGCATCGTTACGAGCAACAGATTAACGATGGGACCCGCCCGATTATTGCGCTGAACAAGTATCGAAACGGGAGCGAGGACATTCCGGAAGTGGTCCTCGCGCGCACGCCTCGCAAGAAACAGCAATTACAAGTCGATCGGCTGGTGAAATTCAAAAAGAAGAACGCCGGCAAATCGGAACGCGCGCTCGATAAACTCGCGGCTGTGGTGGAGAGCGGGAAAAATTGTTTTCCGGAATTGCTCGAAGCGGTCG
>DASTJU010000288.1:0-3863 GCA_035716295.1 Chthoniobacterales bacterium
TAAACAACGCCGCTGCGCGTTTGTTCCGGGTCGCGCACGAAACCGTATTGGCCGCCTTCCCACGGCGTCGATTTTTCACCGTTGTAATCGCGCTCGATATATTGATAGAAGTCCGCCCCGCCGCCGTGAAAAATCGCGTCGGTGTCGGTCGGCAATGCCAGATCGAGAGTCGCGGTTTCGGTTTGCGCCGGAGCGAGCGCCTGCAAGAAGCAGACTGCGGCCAGCGTAACAAACAACGAACGCATCAGAATTAGCGTCTTCGCTTTTGCCCGATCAATCGCCAATCCTTCTTCATTAATTCGATGTCGGCTTTGGTCAGTCCTGATGCAATGTAAATCCGCCCATCATCAACGCGGCGGTCGATCTGCAATTCCGTGACCGGCCGGCCATTGATCAGGACAAAAAGCAAACTGCCGCGCCGCTCAATGCTGAGCGCGTCAAGCGCGAGGCGGCCGTGATCATCGAGTTGAAAAAGCGCGCCGTAATTTCCCTCCCCGGCCGAGTAGGGATAAAAGGCGACCACATCGCGTTCGGACAAGCGCGGCATTCGCTCGATCGCGACCTGTTTTCCGGAAAACAATGCCCGAACCGAGCTGGAGAAGGTCGCCGTATCGTTGGGATTCGCCTCGGCGTGGACGCGAAATGTACAATGTCGATCTTTACCGGTGGCAGAAGTGGCCAAAAGTGCCAGAATCAGGCTCGCGAAAATGGATTTCATGATCGATTGATAACGCTACCTATTCGTGTTTAACCCGTCGATGATTCGTCTCGCCATAATTTTTTTCGTAATGCTCGCTGCAGCCGCCGGTCTGTTGGCCCAGGAAACCACGTCCGAGCCCTCGAGCACGCCTGAAGCAGCGCCGGCGGAAACCAGGCCGCCAGAAGCGACGCCGTCCGCAACAACGTCATCGGTAACGGTGACTCCGGTCCCGACAACGACACCGATTACGACCACAACTTTGGAAAAGCGAGGCATCTTCGGCCGCATCTTGCATCCGTTTTCATCGTCTCAGGTCCTGCCAAAATACAACGACCGAAAATTGCGCGGATTGATTCTCGATCTTCAAGTCTCGCCCCAGCCGATGCGTCTGTCCGAGGTCCGACAGATGCAAATCAAAGTGACCGTGACCAATATGGGCAATCACATGATCCCGCTCGAGTTTCCGACCGATCAGCGAATCGAAGTTCAATTGCTCAACTCGGCCGATGCTGTCCTGACCAAATGGTCGGAGAACCACGCGATTAAGGACAAGCCCGGGACCATTCTCATTAACCCGGGGGAACACGTCGAGTACAAGGAAAACATCGCCACCCGCGATCTGACACCAGGCCGGGTCTTTACCGCCGACGTTTTTTTCCCGAAGTACCCCGATCTTCACGTCCGGCAGAAATTTTTGACCGAACCGTGACGGTGCGACTTTTTGCGGATTACCACAGCCATCCGCAAGGGCATCGCGTTCAACCGTATTCGCGAGAACTGTTGCAACCTTGGATCGACAGCGCGCGCGTGCGCGGTCTGAACGATGTTGCCTTTACCGATCACGATCGTTTCCATGCCGGAATTGATTTTGACGAGATCGATAAATTGCGCGCCGCGAATCGGGATGTGAAGATTCGCGCCGGTATCGAGCTCGATAACGATCCGCAAACTTCAGATATCGGACGAAAATGGGTCGAAAAGAACTGGGACAAACTCGATTTCGTTCTCGGCTCGGTTCATTACCTCGATGACCCGACGCAAATGTTCGACACCGTGCCTGACGGCGCGGGACAGTTTGTCGGGCGCAGTATCGACGAGATTTATGAGGATTACTTTCACCGCGTGCGTGACATCGCCGCGACCGGGCTGGTCGATTGTCTGTCGCATCTCGATCTAATCAAGATTCACGGACACCGGCCTTGTGGTGACGTTCGATCGATCATCAACGAAACGCTCGATTTCATTCGGTCGCGCGATCTGGCGATCGAACTTTCCACCGCCGGCTGGCGCAAACCCGTGGATGAGCTTTATCCGAGCGATCACATCATCGAGCTCGCGATTGAAAAGGGAATTCCGTTTACGACTGCGTCCGATGCGCATTCCCACGTGCAGCTCGCGGAAAATTTCGAGCGCCTGGCCGAGAAGATGTCAATCTTGGGCGTGCGCGAGGTTTGTGTTTACGACAAACACAAGCGTGAGACGCGAATACTTTAGCTGTGGCGAGGTCTTCTTCCTCTCCCTTGCTCGGGAGAGGAATGAGGTGAGGGTGGGCAGCTCCAAAGTGTTTGTCATTCCGAGCGGAGTCGAGGAATCTCTAAAATGTTTCTGACTGATATCGGGAAACTGAAATAGTAAGAGATGTCTCGACTTCGCTCGACATGACAGAAACCCAAAACCATTGGTATTCGCGTCCCGGGATTTGGTTTTGGGTCGTCATCGCTCTGGGAGCCGCGCTTCGTTTTTATCTCGTTGTATTCACGGACGGAACCCAGGACGTGGCGATTTGGGAGCGCCACGCGCGCGATGTGCATGCCCGTGGACTGATTGGTTATTACCACGTCGATCCATCGGCAAATCATCCGCCGTTCATTAGCGAGGTCGAGTCGTGGTTGTTCGATGCGTCTGAAGCGACTGGAATTCCATTTCGAATTTTCCTACGCGCTCCGTTCGCATTGCTCGACGCCGCCACGGCCTTCCTCCTTTTCTCATTGTTGGGCGCATGCCAATGGCGGTTTGCCGCCGTCGCGGCGTACTGGCTCAATCCGCTCTCTATTATTTTCTCTGCTTATCACGGCAACACCGACTCAGCGGTCGCTTTCTTTTTGGTGCTTTGCGTTTGGCTATTGTCGAAAGACAAATTGCCCGCGGCCGCGATTGCGCTCGGTCTAAGTTTGTGGATCAAACTTCCGATCGTGCTCGCGCTCCCGGCGCTGCTCTTTTTTATTCCGGAGTGGCGCAAACGCTTTCAGTTTTTAGTGATTACTGGAGTGGTCGCGCTGGCAACCTACGTTCCGGCGCTTGTTCAGGATCCGGCGATCGTTTGGAAGAACGTTTTCGGTTATCGCGCGCAAATTCTGCACACGACCGCGGGCGTCCCCGCATGGGGACCGCGCGTGTTCTTATTTTCGATCATTGCCCCGGCGCAAAATTGGCCGGTGGCGCTTCGTGCGCCGATATTGTTTTTCCTGGAAAACGGCTGGCTAATCGCGGTCGCGCTCGCGCTCGTGATTACATGGATGCGTCGCTTCAAGCGTAGCGTAACCGAACTCTGCGCTACCATCGCCGGCATCTACATCGTCGTCCTCGCTTTGAGCGACGGTTTTTCTTTTCAATACTTCGCCTGGTCGTTGCCGTTCTGGTTCTTTTTCCCGCGCTGGTTCTTCATTCCAGCAATCGTTCTCGTCAGTGGCTACATTTACTTTTTGTATGCCTACCTCTGCGGCAATCCCTGGCTGATTGGCCCTTGGGATTTCAACGGCCACCCTTATTGGCCTTTTCTCGTCGTCGCGCTGCGTAACGCCGCCTATCTGCTCTTTTGTGCCGCTGCGATCTGGTTTTTGATCTCGACTACAGCCCAGGCATTCCGAGTCCGCCGGTGATCTTTTTCATCTCGGATTGAGCGAGCGCTTTGCCTTGCTCGATCGCCTGTTGGACGCCACTTAGCACAGCTTCCTCCAGAAATTCGACATCATTTGGATCGACAATCTGCTTATCGATCTTGATCGAGAGAATTTCGCGGGCGCCGTTAGCGGTCACTTTCACTTTTCCGCCCGCGGCATTTACTTCGACCGTTTTTTCTTCGAGCTCGGCTTGGGTCTTGGCCATTTGCGCCTGCATCTGCTGCGCCTGTTTCATTAATTTGTTCAGATTCATCCTTGATCTC
>DASTJU010000289.1:0-7053 GCA_035716295.1 Chthoniobacterales bacterium
GTCATTGTCGTCCTTCATTCGGAGAACAACGCTTTTGTCTTTGCCACTGGTAGAAAAGTAGCCGCCGCTCTTTTCGTCGAAGAACAAACGATCCTGTGTTTCCTGCAGTTGGAGCGCAAACTTCAGCCATTCGACGTCGAACGAGGCTTCGTAAAGATCGAGAAGCCCTTGAATGGCAAACGCATAATCGTCGGCAAAGGCTTCGATATCGCTGCGACTTTCGCGATAATTGCGAAAGAGCAATTTGCTTTTGTCGTCGTAAAGGTTTGCGCGCAGGAATTTCGCCGCTCGCGTCGCGGCTTCGAGATACCGCGGCTCATCCAAAACTTGCGCCGCGCGGGCGTAAGCTGAAATCATCAGACCGTTCCAAGCCGCAATGATTTTGTCGTCGAGATGTGGACGCGGCCGCTTGTTTCGGAGCGACAATAACTTTTCCCGACTCCGGCCAAGCGATTGTCGAACTTCGTCTTCGGTCTTTTTGAAATGCTTCGCCGTTTCAACAATCGTGTGACGCTCAATCAAAATGTTTTTGCCTCGGAATTCGTCCTGCGGATCGCTCCCTTCCGGAGCGTTACCGTGCGCTTGGACGCCGTAGTGAAACTTGAAGAGCGCTGAATCGTCTCCCAAAGCAGCGTCGACTTGTTTCTCGGTCCAAACATAAAAGACACCTTCGCCATGCTCGGGTTTGCCCTGCTCGAAAAGACTGTCGGCGTCTTCAGCCGAAAACAATCCACCGTCCTTCGAGGTCATATCGCGAGCGACATAATCGAGGATGTCACGAACGACCGATTCGAACACAACCCTCACCTGCCGCTTCGCGACTTCCTCTCCCTGGCCAGGGAGAGGATGGAGGTGAGGGTCGCCTAAAATCTGAATTGCGTCGAGGTAGGCGCTCGCGAGCTGCCCCTGATCGTAAAGCATCTTTTCGAAATGCGGGACGTGCCAATAGCGATCGACCGAATAGCGATGGAACCCGCCGCCCAGATGATCGTGCATTCCACCCGCCGCCATCTTGCGAAGGGTGAACAAATCCATCTCCAGCGCGCGCTTACCCGATTCGCTGTTGGGATTGCGCGCATAAAATCGCGTTAGAAAATTTAATGCAACCGGACGCGGAAATTTCGGCGCGGTCCCAAAGCCGCCCTCTTTGTCGTCGAAATTCCGAGAAAGCTGTTCGTTGGCGGTTTGAAAAAGTTGATTGTCGATCTTACCGGCCGTTCCCGGCTGCGCGTTCTGCGATTCGCGAAGGGCCTCCACAATCTTGGATCCCTGCTCGGCAATTTTTTCGTGGCCCTGTTTCCAAGCAGCCGCGATCCGTTCGAGAACTTTTGTAAAACCAGGCTGACCGTATCGATCTTCCGGCGGAAAATAAGTTCCACCGACAAACGGTTTCAGATCGGGCGTGAGCCAGACACTCATCGGCCAACCGCCGCCGCCGGTCGTTGCCTGCACAAAGGTCATGTAAACGCGATCGACATCGGGCCGTTCTTCGCGATCGACTTTGATGCTCACGAATTCGCGATTCATGATCGCGGCCGTCTCTTCGTTCTCGAATGATTCATGCGCCATCACGTGGCACCAGTGACAGGTCGAGTAACCGATCGAGAGAAAGATCGGCTTGTTTTCGCGACGCGCTTTTGCGAACGCTTCCTCGCCCCAGGGATACCAATCGACTGGATTATGCGCGTGCTGAAGAAGATATGGTGACTTCTCGCGCGCGAGTCGGTTGGTATGAGCGGGATTAGCCGGTTGAACTTCCGCGGCCATGGGAGTTGGTGTCACTGAGAACGATCCCCGTCATTCCGAGCGAAGTCGAGGAATCTCTAAATTAGATAGTGCGACGGTCATAGACCGCCTCTACAAAAGATGGAGATGGACACGACGCAGCTTGTTTTTCTTTGCCTCGCGATCGCGGTAGTCGCGTTTCTCTACTCGTCGGTCGGGCACGCGGGCGCGTCCGGTTACATCGCGACCATGACTTTGTTTGGACTAGCGACGACGGTCATTCGGCCGACCGCTCTCGTCTTGAATATTCTGGTGGCAACGATCGGTTCGTTCCAATTTTGGCGGGCCGGCCATTTTTCCTGGAAATTGTTTTGGCCATTCGCGCTGCTCTCGGTTCCCGCTGCATATTTCGGTGGCTATCTTCAGCCTTCAGCGGGCGTGTTAAGAATTTTGATCGGAATCGTTCTGCTTTTCTCGGCTGCGCGATTGATTTTTCGTCGTGGCGATCCACCGGAAACGGTCCCGCCATCAAAGCCAACTGCGATAGGAGTTGGAGCCGGCCTGGGATTTCTGTCCGGCCTGACCGGGACCGGTGGCGGAATTTTTCTCACTCCGCTAATTTTGTTCTGCCAATGGGCGAAGATCCGTCAGGCCGCCGCAGTTTCGGCGCTGTTCATCCTGGTCAATTCAATCGGCGGATTGGTCGGATATTTCACCGCGGTGCATTCCGTTCCGGCGCTGGGAATTTATCTCGCGATTCCGGCGATTGTGGGCGGAACGATCGGCTCATATTTGGGAAGCCGCCGTCTCGCGCCTCGAGGCATCGCAATTTTTCTCGCGGCCGTGCTCTTAATTGCCGGCACGAAGTTAATTTTTACGAGATAACAATTCCACCTTCGGCGCGTTCTTGGGCGACCACGGATTGGTTCTAAAATCTGAGGCGGCTATTTTCTCTCGCGTGGATCGCAAGAGATCGAGCAGCACCGAAACATCGAGCGCATGATGTCGCGGGACGAAGCTCGACAAGTTTTTTTCCGCCAACTCGAACAGTTTGACGGCGGGACGCAGACGCCGGCTGTGTTTTGCGTGCGTTGGGTGTTCGAAATTTTTTTGCAAATGGACGAACGCGCCCGCAGCCTGAATCAGTCCTTTGAAAAAATTATCATCCTCGGTATCACGATTGAGCCAAATCTGCTCCAAAACGTCGTGCGCCTCGTAGTAACGCTGTTCGTTCCAGCAGCGAAAAAAGGCGCGATAAAACGGATGATTCGCCACGTCGCCCGAAGGAGCCGCCTCCGCGGAGCCGGCTACGGCGGCCGCGTCGACATTCGCGCCTTCGAGCTCGCGCACAAACTGCGAAATCCTCTCGCCTTTGCTCATGGAGGGCTTAATTTCATCGTGCCGCAGATGATGGGCAAACCGACTTTTCCGGAGGGTCACGATAGCTCGCCACGGCGAGTCCGTCCGTTGGCGGACGTTCGAGACCGCAGCCAAGAATGACGCCAGTTGCGCTGGGAATTGTTCTCGCCGCCATCGCCGCGCTCATTTTTGTCTCAGCGCTTTTCTCGGGACTTGAGACCGCGCTTTTTTCACTGCGGCCGCATCAATTACGCCGCTTGGAGCAAAATCATCCTGCGCTCGTCAATTTCGTCCAACTTTTTCGAGACAAGCCGCGTCGAGTTCTGAACGTCTTCCTGCTCGGCGATGGTTTCGTTAAAGTGCCGCTGGTGGTGCTTTGCCTTTTTTTACTTTGGCACGGGCCGCTGGCCGGACGCCTGCCGCAATGGATCACCGCAATCGTGATTTTCGCGGTCGTCGTCTTGCTTTGCGATTTGATTCCTAAATTAATCGCACTGGCCGCGCCATATCGATTGTCGACCATCGGAGCCTTCACGCTCCAATCTTCCGTCGGACTGCTCGATCGCGTCGGACGTACACTCGAGCGCGTTAGCACGGTGATTGTCGATCTTCTGACACCGCTGCGATTGCGCACGCGGGCCCGATTGAGCGATGAAGAACTGGAGACCCTGGTCGAGATCGGCGAGGAAGAAGGGACGCTCCACGAAGCCGAAGGCGAGATGATCCAGGAAATCATCAAGATGGGCGACAAAACAGCGAAAGATTGCATGACTCCGCGAGTCGAGACGTTTGCGCTGGCGGACGATCTCACCAACGAAGACGCGATCGGCCAATTAAAAGAGAAACGTTTTCGTCGCGTTCCCGTTTACGCCGACACGCCGGACAACATCGTCGGCATCATCGACGTCAAATTGTTCCTACTCGATCCGTCCGAACATTACACCGAGACCTTGCTGGCTCCGTCGTTCGTCCCGGAGACGATGCGCGCGTTCGATTTGCTCAAACTTTTCCTGACCCATCCCCAATCGCTCGCAATTGTGGTCGACGAGTTTGGCGGCACGGAAGGAATCATCACCATGTCGGATATCGTGGAGGAAATCCTAAGTGATGCCGCTCCGCTGCGGGGAGATGTCGATCTTTACATTGAGCCGCTCGAAGATGGGAAGTTTCTGGTCAGCGGCCATGCACGCTTGGACGATTTGCAAGAGCATCTCGGCTTTGAATTGGAAGCGGACGGAATCGACACCATCGGCGGTCTCGTATTCAACCGGCTTGGTTATTTGCCAAAGGCCGGCGCCAAAATCGAGCTGCCGCGATTGGCAGTAACGGTCAGGCGCACGAGTCGGAAACGCATCGAGGAATTGCTTCTGGAAAAGACAACCTGCCTGGAAGACCAACCGGAGGATAACACCGCCGCCGCATGAGAGACGTTTTCCTCATCATCGGTTGCTGGGCGATTTCGTTTCTTTTCAACGGAATCGAAGCGGGACTGACGTCGATTGATCCCGTCCGATTGCGCCATCACGTGAAATTGAATCGGCCGACGGCGGTCCGTCTCGATCGACTGTTGAAGACACCGGAGCGCTTGTTGGTCACGGTCTTGCTGGTCACGAATTTGGCAGACATTCTCGCGTTACTTCTGATGACGCGATTTCTTGTCTCCAGATTTGCCGCAACTGGCTTTTTCCTCGCGGTGCTCATCGCGTGGCCGGTCTACCTTTTCGTTCTCGGCGTTTTACCAAAGTCGATGTTCCGCCGGTTTCCTTTGCGCGCGCTTTCCCCCCTCGCCCGCCTTATTGAAATCGTAATGACAGCGCTCTGGCCAATCCTGGCAACAGGGACTCTCATTGGCCGCCTGTTTTTGCCCGCGCAAAAGAAACGCGCTCGTCTTTTCGCAGCGCGTGAGGAACTGAAACAGATCACGACCCAAAGCGAACGGGAAGGTTCACTCAGCTCGACCGAACGGGCGATGATCCACAACGTGGTCGATTTTCAAAACGTGACTGCGCGCGACGTGATGAAGCCATTGCCAAACGTCGCCAGCTTGAAACCGGACTCGCCGATCGAAGAGGTATTCAGCGTCAGTCGTGCGACCGGGTTCGATCGCTTACCGATAATCGGCGCGAACGGCGATGCGGTCGGCCTGGTCAACGTGCTCGATATCTTGCTTGATAAAGATCAACCGCGATCGCTCAACCGCTACATGCGGAGAATGGTCACGGTGCAAGAAAGCGAGCCGGCCGCGCGCGCCGTCCAGCGTTTACGAGCCGCGCGCCTTGGTCTGGCCGCGGTGGTCGATCAAAAAAGAAATTTGATTGGGGTCGTCACGAGCGAAGATCTGATCGCGCGTCTCGTCCGCGCGTGAACCATCATTTCAGCGACGAATCTGCAAGGTTCGCGATTTCGTCGCGCGTTAATCGAAACACGGTCCATTCATCCATCGGTTTCGCGCTGAGCTTTTGGTAAAACTGAATCGCGGGCTCGTTCCAATCGAGCACCGCCCATTCCATCCGGCCGCAGCCGCGGTCGCGCGCGATCTTGGCCAGCTGAATCAATAGTGCGCGCCCGTACCCTTTGCCACGATCTTCCGGCCTAACGAATAAATCTTCGAGATAAAGTCCCGGCCGTCCGAGCCAGGTCGAGAAATTGTAGAAGAAAACAGCAAAGCCGACTGCGGTTTCATTTTCAAACGCGAGCAAAACTTCCGCAGCCGGTTTTTCACCGAACAAAACTTCGGTCAGCCCGTCTTCGGTCGCGGTGACATCGTTCGGGGCGCGTTCGTAGGTCGCGAGCGCACGGATCAATTCAAGAATGACCGGAACATCAGCCACTGTGGCCGGGCGGATAGCGAAATTCTCCTTTTTCATTTCAGCACTAAATTCAGTTTGTAGATTCTAAACTCGGATGTCTCATCCATGAGCGTTGCCGTGCTCTGAACATACTGTCCAAGTTCCTCGTAGTAATCGAGCCACCACGAGGTGTTTGACGTGAGCACAAGATAACTCGCGCCGCGTTTTCTCAACCCTTCAAGATCGACAATCGCCTGCGCGCTGTCCTTCGGTTCGCCATAGTAAATCCCGTTCTTTTCCATAAAATGCCAGCCTTTGCGCTCGGCATAATACAAAACTGTCGGGTCGCCATTGTCGGCCGCGATAACCAGCGCATTCGATGGCGTCACCGTTTTTAATTTTAATCCGACGTCACGCAACGCAGCGGCGCTCGGTTGATAAAAATCGCGCGCATAAATAAACGCGGAGATACCGAACGACGCGGCCAGCAAAATCGAAAGAGCGATTTTCACCGTCGGGCTGGAGATTTTTGGAACGACCTTAGCGCAGGCGGCGCCCGCGAACGCGGCAGCGATTGGGATCAGCGGCAGTTGATACCATGGGTGCCGGTTTCCGTAACCGACGATCACGATGAACAAGATCATCGCGCCGAGCCACCAGTGAAACATTCGCCCACGAGGTGTCGATCGTGTCGTGACCGCGCCGATGCCGCCTAGAACAAAAAGGAAAGGCGTGAGCGTCCAGGTCACAATCTCCTTCGCGATCCTCAGATACCACGCCAAAGACATGATCTTTACTCCCCCGGCGCCGAAAAAGTGGTGCGGATAAAATTGCAGCGAGATTTGGTAGGCGTGCCAGTACCAAAGCGCAGAAGGCAAAAGCGCGATCGCGGCGAAAAGCCAAAGATCGAGACGTCGAAATACGGAAAGTCGAAAACGTTGAAGTGCGATGCACGCGAGCGGCGCGCCAACGATCGCGCTTGGCAGCTTAATCAAGACCGAAAGCGAGATGCAGAGCGCGCTCGCGAGGAATGGTGTCGATCTTATGGGCCAGTCCGGCTCGGACTCGGTCCAGCGCTGGAAGAAATATAATCCGATGATGGACAACGCGAGCGATGGCATGTCCGGCATGAAACATCGGCCGGCCATAATTCCGAGCGGCGCAAAGCTGTAAAGGAAAA
>DASTJU010000290.1:0-3933 GCA_035716295.1 Chthoniobacterales bacterium
CGACATCAGCGTCTCAGGCACGAACATTCCGCCGTAGGGGCCGAAATGGCCGCGGGCGTCCGGTAGCGTCTCAGTCGAATGCATAACCAAAGCGAGCGGAAAACGTCCAACGTCCAACGCCCAACGTCCAACGCTTAATGCAGCAACGCCATGAGGGCGCGCCGATGCGGGGACGGTATCGGAATAGAATCCAGCTCACGTCGGCTGAACCAGCGTCGGGTCTGTTTGCGGGCTTTGTGTGAGCAGCGGCGAAAGACGCGCAACGTGACGCGATGATTGGTGAATGGAAAAGCAGCTTTGTAAATCGCGCCGTTTGTTTTCGAGCTCAAATTTAGCGGCGGCAAGATCCACATTCCGCGCCAGCGAGTGACAGACTGCGCGAGCAAAAGCTTATCCCGGTTCGCGATGAACGCGTGTGTCTCAACGAGCTGCTTTGTTTCAGGACGCGGTCGTTTAATTGGCAACGACTGCGGATTTTTCGCGCGGCAGAATGTTTTAACAGGGCAAATTCCGCATTTCGGCTTGCGCGGGAGACAGACCATCGCACCAAGATCGAGAAGCGCTGAATTATACGCGGCCGAGGCCTTTTTCGAAGTGAGAGCGGCGGCATAATTCCAAAGTACGTTCCGTCCAGCCGTCGAATCGATTGGAATTCGCAAATTGAAAAGACGTGCTAAAACCCGCGACGTGTTTGCCTCAACAATGGGAACCGGTTGATCGAATGCGAATGTCGCGATCGCATGCGCCGTGTACTTTCCGACGCCGGGAAGCAATTGCATCTCGTCGATCGACTTTGGAAATCGTCCACGGTGTCGATCTACCACTTGTTTTGCGGTCGAGTGGAGATTTCTTGGACGCGCATAATAACCAAGACCTTGCCAGGCGTGGAGGACGTCGGCCTCTGAGGCGCGAGCTAACGCCGCAAAACTTGGGAATCGTCGGAGCCAATTTTTGTAATATGGCAAGACCGTGCCGACTTGCGTTTGCTGAAGCATGAACTCGGAGACGAGAACCGCATAGGAATCGCGTGTTCGGCGCCAGGGGAGATCGCGCTTAGAATGATGATACCACCGCAACAGAGAACGGCGAAAGTTGCTGGCGTTTTGTCGCGGTATCAAAATAAAGCCGAACGTCGAACGCCCAACGCCGAACGTCCAATGCTGAATTCAGAGTTGGACGTTGAGCGTTCAGCGTTGAACGTTTCTGTTTCATAGAAGTGAATTCATACACCCACGCGCTTACGAACGAGCAAGCGACAAAACTCCGCGCGTTGCTCGATGAGCTCGGTTTCGAATTTTCGCCGAAGGAATACACAATTTTTTTTGGTCAAAAAAATAAACTGAGCGTCGCGGTTTACGAGAAAGGGCCAAAGGTGCTCGTGCAGGGCAAGGGCGTGGAAGAGTTCGTCCAGTTCGAGCTGGAGCCAAAGATTCTGGGCGAGGCAAAGCTTGGCTATGAGGAAGTGCACGCGCCCGAAATGTTCGAGCCGCATTTCGGTGTGGATGAAAGCGGAAAGGGCGATTTTTTCGGACCGCTGGTGATCGCAGGCGTCTACGTGGACCACGGGATCGCGCGAAAACTGATTGATTCGGGAGTGCAGGACAGCAAGCGAATTGGGTCAGATTCCCGGATTCGCGCGTTGGCAGATGCGATTCGAAAAACTTCGATGGGCTTGATCGAGGTTGTGTTGATCGGGCCGGCAAAATACAACGAGCTTTACGAGAAATTCGGGAACTTGAACAAGCTCCTAGCCTGGGGTCACGCCCGGGTGATCGAAAACTTGCTGGGCAAAAAGCCGGATTGCCCGCGCTCGTTGTCCGACCAATTCGCGGATGCGCGGGTGATCGAGCATTCTTTGCTTCGCCACGGGCAGAAGATCGAAATCCAACAACGGCCGCGCGCGGAATCAGACATTGCGGTTGCGGCGGCTTCGATTCTGGCCCGTGAGGCCTTTATTAACTGGCTCGACCGGGAGGGAAAAAGGCTGGGAGTGCGACTGGAGCGGGGGGTATCGCCGGCGGTAAAAACTGCTGGCGAAAAGATCGTTAAAGAGAAGGGGCCGGACATGCTTCGGCAGGTGGCAAAGGTCCATTTTCGGACGGCGCACGCGGTTGCCCCCGAGCACTTTGCGGAGCCACCACCGCGGGAAAGCTGGCGGAAATAGGGTAGTCGGCCGGCACCGATAGGGCGGGCAAGGTTCCTGCTATAACTTTTTCCGCTTGTTTGGGAATTGTGGAAACTAGACTCCTGACCATTAACGCCGATCCGGTCTTTCAAGACCGGGCGCTCGCCATTCTCGACGAGATCGAGGATTTGGACACTCAGATCGTACGGAATCTGTCAGAAGCGGTCCAAGCGTTGCTCGAGGAGAACTTCGACGGCCTAATCATCGAAGGCGACGCCGCGCTTGCCATCGAGCAAGCGACAAATTTACGGCAACATTTTCCGTCTCTGACCATCGCTTGTTTGCTTCAGAACGGGCGCCGCTCAGATGTCGCTCCGACAGCAAGGGAACAGAATATTGAATTGCTCTCCGCGACGCGGAGCGATCGACGTTTGCGCGTGACTTTGGCGCGTTTCGTTCATTCGCTCGATTCACTCGCGGGCGCGGCCTCGGAGGGAATCGATCCGTGCCATTCGCTCATTGGAAATCTCAACCAATTTTCGGCCGCCGAAATTTTACAGATGAGTTGCTTAAGCCAACGGAGCGGACGGTTCACTTTTAAGTCTGGCCGCGGGAACAGCGAGATCTACCTGCAGCAGGGCTCGGTGCGACATGCAGTGTTCGGTTCAGTCGAAGGCGAAGCGGCGGTGGCGGAGATTTTCCGGTGGCGCCAAGGCCGGTTTTATTTTGAAGAGGGAATCATCAGCCAGGAGCAAACGGTCAACCGGCCGTGGGCACACCTGCTCATCGATAACCTGCAAAAGCTCGACGAAACACTAGAGCTGGTCAGTGTTTAAAATCGTTCCGATGCGCGACAAGAATCTCGAGACAAAGCTTCGGTTAGTGACGTTGCAGTTAGAGAACTGGAAAAAACTCCACGATCTCATCACTTACGGTCTGGATAAGGCCAAGCCGATCATATCGACCGAACAGGAGCGCCAGTTTACCGAAATTCGCGCCAATCTGTTGCAGGAGATCGAGTACGTTCTTCGCGAACTGGACATGCTCGCGGAAGTGTCGGGCAAAGCAATGAGCGTCTTGCAGCGCGGCGTGTCTGTGCGCGGTGTGCGCGATCTTTCCAATGATGAAGTTCGCCGTCTGGAAACGGATTGGAACGGCGTCTTCACCAAATTCGGTTTGATGCAAGGCCAGCTGAAAGCGCGACGCAAGGAATTGGCCGAGCAAACGACGTTCAATTACTATCTGAACCGTTTTTTGCGACGGCCGGCGACGGCGCACTGAGCCGCATCAACCCGGCCTTAGGCCGCTCAGGCCAAAGAATTTACTTTTCTTCGCCAATTTTGCCCGCGATTGTGCCGTGGCGAACGATTACTTCTTTGGAAGTATGGCAAAACTTACGAAACGCGACATCGTGGTTGCGATTAGCAACCAGACCGGAATGGTGCAACACCAGGTCTTCGACATTGTCCAGCGCACCCTCGACAAAATTACTGACAGTTTGGCCAACAATGTTGCGGTCGAACTGCGCAATTTTGGAATTTTCCAACCGCGATTGACCAAACCGCGGGTGGGGCGAAACCCAAATCAACCCGGCAGCAGTTTCGTCATTCCATCGCGTGCGACAGTGAAATTCAAGGCCGGCAAGGTTATGCGGCAACGCGTGGAAAAACTGTCCCGTGAGTTAAAGGAAGCCGCGGCCAAGAAAACTCCGACGGCAGCGACGCCGCCTAACGGTCAGTAATTGCGGCAAGATCGACATCTTCGCCGGTTGGCGACTTTAAGATGTCGATTCGAGAAGGTCGCGAATG
>DASTJU010000291.1:0-5030 GCA_035716295.1 Chthoniobacterales bacterium
ACCAGGTCGCGCCCTTTCACTTCCACGCTCGTTTCCTTTTCGCTCGGATAGGCCGAGCCGATTTTAATTTTAATCTCTTCCGCTGTGCGCTCGCCCACCATCAAGTTGTAAGCGCGCTTCATGTATTGAACGATCGCCTCATCCAGCTCATCCCCCGCCACGCGCACGCTTCGGCTGAAAACGATTCCGGAAAGTGAAATCAACGCGACTTCAGTCGTGCCGCCGCCGATGTCGATGATCATGTTGCCCGCCGGATCCTGCACCGGCAATCCAACGCCGATCGCAGCCGCCATCGGCTCTTCGATCAAATAAACTTCACGCGCGCCGGCATGTGTCGCCGATTCGCGCACCGCACGCTTCTCGACTTCGGTAATTCCGGACGGAACCGCGATGACCACCCGCGGTCTCGCGCGCACACGACGGTTGTGCACTTTCGAAATAAAATGACGCAACATCGCCTCGGTCACTTCGAAGTCCGCGATCACGCCGTCTTTCAACGGGCGCACCGCCACGATGTTCGACGGCGTCCGGCCGAGCATTCGTTTCGCTTCATCGCCGACCGCGAGCACCTTGTTGGTGCCGGCTTGGACCGCGACAACCGACGGTTCGCGCAACACAATCCCCTGATCTTTGACGTAGACCAGCGTATTGGCCGTGCCGAGATCGATCCCGATGTCGTTGGATAGGAAGCCGAAAAGTCCGTTGAACATGAATTTATTTTTTCAGCCCGCTCGGAAACGCTGATCTTCGTAGCAAACTGTGCGCCTCGGAGCGCGATTCTAACCGGCTGAAACGCGGTAACATGAAACGGCGCGCCCCGTCGTCAAGCTCTTAATATATATAGAGCGACCTGCCGAGGCCCCAAAACCCCAGTGCCCAGGCTCCAAACCTCTGAATTGAGCGTTGAACGTTGGGCGTTGAGCGTTGAACGTTTGTTTTAATGCAGAAAGTCATTGTCGCCCCATCGATTCTTGCCGCCGACTTCTCAAATCTGGCAGCGGAAGTTCGCAAAGTTGAAGAGGCCGGCGCCGATTGGATCCATTGCGACATCATGGACGGCCATTTCGTCGATAACATTTCGTTTGGCCCAATGGTCGTCGAAGTTGTGCGCAAACAAACGAAGCTTCCACTCGATGTGCATCTGATGATCGAGCACGCCGATCATTACTTGCCACGCTTTGTCAAAGCCGGCGCGAACTCCATTACTGTCCACGTTGAACCCGAAGCGAAACACGATGTCGGCAAAACGTTGCAACAAATTCGCGATGCCGGCTGTGGTGTCGGTCTGACTTTGAATCCAGCCACATCATTCGAATTGCTCGAGCCGTTTCTCGACAAGATCGACATGCTGCTGGTGATGACAGTCCATCCTGGTTTCGGCGGTCAATCATTCCGGGCCGAGCAAATGGAGAAAGTGAAACGCGCCGCGGAATGGAACAAATCGCGCGACCGCAAGATCGACATCGAGGTCGACGGCGGCATCAACGCGGAAACCGCGCGCGTCTCGATCCAGAATGGCGCGAATGTTCTCGTCGCCGGAACTTCGATTTTTCGCGAGCCTGATTACGCGAAAGCGATTCGCGATCTGCGCGGTAATTGACTAGCGCTTTCCGACTGGCTCGGTGTCCTCAGTCGTTTCCGCCATCACTTCGTCAGTTTGGGTGACGCGGACAACTTCTTCGATCGTGGTGTTGCCTTTCGCAACCCGACGCCAACCATCCTGCCGCAAAGTTTCCATGCCTTCAGCGATGGCGCATTGCTTGAGCTCGCCACCGTCCTTCTTTTGCATGATCAATTTCCGCAGCGGCTCGGTCACAACGCAAATTTCGTAAATCGCGGTGCGGCCTTGATAACCGGTGTGACGGCATTGTTCGCAGCCTTTGCCCCGCATGAATTTTGTGCCCAGTTCCTTCAGCGGGAACCCGATCTCGGCCAAATACTCGCTCGGGTAATCAACTTTCTCGGCGCATTCCGGACAAATCGTGCGGACGAGTCGTTGCGCGATGAACGATTTCACAACCGACGAGAGCAGGAACGGCTCCACGTCCATGTCGAGTAAGCGGGTGATTCCGCCGACGGCGTCGTTCGTGTGCAGCGTGCTGAAGACAAGGTGGCCGGTCATCGCCGCGCGAATCGCGATGTCGGCCGTTTCAACGTCGCGGATTTCGCCGACCAT
This sequence comes from Chthoniobacterales bacterium, assembly GCA_035716295.1. Lineage (GTDB taxonomy): Bacteria > Verrucomicrobiota > Verrucomicrobiia > Chthoniobacterales > UBA10450 > AV40. The sequence goes on from DASTJU010000291.1 coordinate 2,177, forward strand.
GACCACGTTCGGGTCCTGTCGCAAAATGTGTCGCAGACCGAGCGCGAATGTGAAATCGATCTCCGGCTTCACGTCCATCTGCAAAACGCCGGGCAATTTGTATTCGACCGGTTCTTCGATCGTGATAATGCGGCGGGAGACCGAATTGATCGTGCTCAAGAAGCAATACAACGATGTCGATTTCCCGCAGCCGGTCGGTCCCGTGAGTAAAATGATCCCGTTCGGTTGTGCGAGCTGATGCCGGATCGTTTTCTCCTGCTTCTTGCTCATGTCTAATCGGTCGAATCCGAACTGCTGACCGCCGCGGCTGAGCAAGCGCAGACTGATCGATTCGCCGTTCACCGTCGGAATAGTCGAAACGCGAACGTCGATCTCCTGATTACTGGCCTGCAAATTCATTCGGCCGTCCTGCGGCAAACGCCGCTCGGCGATGTCCATGTGCGACATCACCTTCAACCGGGAGATGATCGCCGAATGGAGCAAGCGCAACTGTGGCGGCACCGCAACTTCATGGAGGATTCCGTCGATCCGGTAACGAATGCGGATGTCATTCTCGAGCGGCTCAACGTGAATGTCGGTCGCGCGTTCGACGATCGCTTCGCGAATAATCTGATTCACGAATTTCACGACCGACGCTTCCGGATCGTCTGAGCTGATGTCGGTCGCGATGTCGCCTTCCTGCAAAATTTCGAAATCGCGCTTCGATTTGAGAATCTCGTCGAATGTTTCCGCGCCGACGCCGTAAAGTGTTTTCATCGCGCGGAGCAATTGTGGGCGCGGCACCAGCACCCACTCGGCCGGTTTTTTCAGGAGCTGACCGGCGAGCTGACGGCCCAACGAATTGAACAAGTCGTAGGTCGCGAGCACGACCGAAGTTTCCTTAATCTCGATCGGCAGAATGTGATGTTGGAAAACAAAGCGGCTGGGCAAGATCGACAATGTTTCGCGTTCGATCGTTTTCGGATCGATCGAGACGACCGGAACGCGGAAAAAATTTCCGATCACGCTGAGAAAACGTTGCTCGTCGACTTTTCCGGAATCGAGCACCTGCGCCGTCCAGGAGCCGCCATTCATGTTTTGCGCAAGTTGCGCCGCTTCCTCGCGCGACTCGACGCCGCTCGCGAGCAAAAGATCGATAATTGACTGGCTGGCCGTCTGATTCACCGCGCTAGTTTACCCCAAGTTAGGGTAAATGCAGCACGCGCCGGACCGGAACCGTCAATGTTCCGGTCACACGCTGGGAATAATTCTTCTGTAGACTCGCGATTGCTTCGCTGACCTCATCGGAAAAGACGCCGTCGATCGGGCCGCAATAATAACCAAGTCGCGACAGATCGCGCTGGAGTGCGCCGACATAAGCCGGTTGCGTGATCAATTCGCGCCCAGACATCCCGTAATAAGCCGCGCGCGGGCTATAGCGCGACGCGAAATCCGTTTCGTATAAAGTTGTGCGGCTTTGATGCAGGAGCCCCCAATCATCACGCGGCGCCAGCGTGTCGGTGTGATGAAAAAACGGCCGGTCAAAAAATATTTCATTAATATCAGCACGCACGACAACAGCGCTGAAGGTAATGATGAGCAAAGCTGCGACGGAATTTTTCATAATTTATTTGCTCTTTATCGGTGCCCTTCCAAATGGCAGATCAGGCGGCGGCAATTGCTTTTCCTGGGTCGCTTTCGGCGGACAATCGGGACAGTAACCCTGGTCGAGTTCCGGCCCGAAATGGGTGTGGTCCTCAATTTTTTCGCGCAACTTGTGAAGTTCAAGATTTGTCATCGTCACTTCCGGGCACATCAGAATGATCAACTCACTGCGCATATTCGTCGTTGTTGTATTACGAAACAACGCCCCCAAATACGGAATGCGATCCAGAATCGGAAGGCCTTTGACATTTTTTTGCTTACTGTCCGTGATCAGACCGCCGAGAACGATAGTGGCTCCACTCGGCGCCGAAACATTTGTTCTTACATAACGCGTAGCAATGTTCGGAATTAAGTTGCCGTTCACATTGGTCGAGCCGGCGAGACTGTCCAGCTTCTGGAGGATATCGAGCGACACTTCTCGTTCCGAGTTGATCAACGGGACAACCTCAAGTTGAAGCGCGACTCTTTTGAACTCGATGTTTGATTGCTGCCCAATATTTGTCCCCGTCGCCGTGTTATTTGCCCCAACGACTGAAGATAAGGTGCTGACTGGAACCGGAATTTCGGTCCCAGAAGCGATAATCGCTTTCTTGTTATTGCTTGTGAAAACAACCGGCCGATTGATCACACGAAAGCGACCGGTCGATTCGAGGACGTGTACAACGGTGGATAACACGTTCCCCGCTGCGAGATACACGTTTGTGCCACTAGCTGCAGACGTCGCAAGCTTCGAAAAGGTGACCAGGTTGCCGGGATCAAAGACACTCCCTGTTCCGGCGACAGGCTGGCCACTCGAATCGAACGTGGAGCCGCCCGAAAATGGCGGTATGCCGGTAAAGTTCGTTGTGCCGGCGACCTTGTTGCTCGCCCGGAAAAAATAATCCACGCCGAACTCTTCATCATCGCTCAGGGTCAATTCGCCGATCACCGTACTGAGCGCGACCTGCGGCGCCTTCACGTCCATCTCATCCAGAATCTTTCCGACTTTAACGACTACTTCCTGGTTGCCGAGCATGATGATGCTGTTCGTGCGTTGATCGGCGATGATCTTGGCGTTGCCGACGGTGACGGATGTCGGCCTCGTGTCGACGGGTTGGGTCGAAAGTTCTTCTGAAATGTTTAGCGTTCCACCTGAGCCGCTCGTGCCGCTGGTGCCCGCGCCGGTCGTCGATGTCGATGTTGTTGCGAGACCGCCGCTCGTCGTAGTCGC
>DASTJU010000292.1:0-5450 GCA_035716295.1 Chthoniobacterales bacterium
AACTTCCGGCGCGGCCAAAGAACGGCCGAATTTTCCGATGGCGGTTTTGGTGAATGAAGGCAGCGCCAGCGGCGCCGAAATCGTCTGCGGCGCGCTCAAGGATTTGCATCGCGCGATCGTCGTGGGCGAAACAACTTTCGGAAAAGGCTCCGTCCAAAACGTGATGCAGTTGCCGGACGGATCGGCGCTGCGTTTTACGACCGCGAAATATTACACTCCGAGTAAGCAGGTCATTCACGGTAACGGGGTGACGCCGAATATTCGAGTTCCGATGAGCGTTGATCAGGAAAGGCAACTTTTCGCGGCCCGAAGCAGCGGCGAGACTATTAAGCCGGACGAAGACAAGAATTTCATTAGAAGCATGGACCCGCAGATGTTGCGCGCGATCGACGCGCTCAAAGGCGTGATGATTTACGCCCAGCAAAACTCGCCCAAAGGCGAAGCGGTCAAGAAATAATTGTAGAGGCGCTTGTGCCAAGCGCCTTTTGTTTTGATTCGGCGGTTGACACAACCGCCGCTACAATTGCTTCGTGACAATTCTCGCTCTCGAAACTTCCTGTGACGAAACGGCGGTTGCGATTTTACGCGGCCGCAATGGCCACTCCGGCTCGGAGTTAGTCGCCAGTGAGGTTGCATCGCAGATTGCCGAGCACGAAAAATTCGGCGGCGTGGTTCCGGAAGTTGCATCGCGCAATCATCTCGTGCACGCGCCGCGGTTGCTCGACCGCGTCGCGCGTGAAGCCAAGATCGACATTTCCGAAATCGACGCTTTCGCGGCGACGAGCGGACCGGGACTCGCCAGCTCGTTAATGATCGGTGCCTCCATCGCGAAGGGACTTGCGATCGGATTCGGCAAACCCTATTTCGCGATCAATCATCTCGAGGGGCATTTACTCTCGCCATTTTTTGGCGAGACAGAAATTGGATCGAATGTTTCGCTCGTCGTCAGTGGCGGGCATACGATGTCGATCTTCGTTCGCGGCGTTGGCGATTACGAAGTCATTGGCCGCACCGTTGACGATGCCGCCGGCGAAGCGTTCGACAAAATCGCGAAGTTGTTAGGCCTCGGTTATCCGGGCGGACCTGAGATCGAAAAGCATGCGGTTGACGGGAATCCGAAGCGTTTCGATTTGCCGCGGAGCATGCCGGACTCGGAAAATTTCAGCTTCAGCGGTTTGAAAACGGCGGTCCGGTATCTTTTGCCAAAATTGAAAGGCGATTATCTGGCCGACGTTTGCGCCTCGGTTCAACAGGCGATTGTCGACGTTCTGGTTCGGAAGATCGTCGCCGCCGCAAAAAAGCACGATCTCGATCTTGTCACCGTCAGCGGCGGCGTCAGTTGCAATCGGGAACTGCGTAAACAATTGGGCGATGCGTGCAAACGTCACGGGTTTGAATTCAAGACTGCGGAGCCGTCGTTATGCACCGATAACGCGGCGATGATCGCGTTCGCCGCGATGCTCAGGCTTGAGAAAGGCGGGAGCTCAAACGTGGCTGAAGAGATCGACCCGAATCTGGCGCTGGCGAATTAATATTCGCGCTCGAGGAGATAATTTGCGAGCGCGTGCAAAGTATCGCCCTTTTTCCCGAATATCGATAATGCGGTGTGCGCTTCCTTCGTGAGTCGTTTCGCTTCCACCCGCGATTTTTCCAAACCGATGATCGCGGGATAAGTCGCTTTCTGCGCGGCGACATCTTTGCCGGCGCTTTTCCCAAGTTTCTCGCTCGTTTGCGTGACGTCGAGAATGTCGTCGATCACTTGAAACGCCAGACCGAGCGCTCGTCCAAATTTCGTGATCGCACCGAGTTGTTTTGGATTCGCATTCGCGCCCATCGCGCCGAGGCGGACCGACGTTGTCAGGATCGCGGCGGTTTTATTTTCGTGAATGTAACGCAGTCCCGCCATGTCGATCTCTTTTCCTTCGCCTTCGAGATCTGCGACTTGTCCGGCGATTAGTTTTTGGCTGCCGGCGGCGACCGCGAGCTCGCACAACAAGATCGACATGTCGTAGCGAGAAGCCGGCTTCGCGCGCGAAACGATTTCGAACGCGATCGTGAGCAACGCGTCACCGGCGAGAACAGCAATGCCGTCGCCGAAAACTTTGTGGCAGGTCGGCCGGCCGCGGCGGAAATCGTCGTTATCCATGCTCGGAAGATCGTCGTGGACCAGTGAATAGGTGTGGATGCATTCCATCGCGCAGGCGAGCGGAAGTGCATTGTCGATTTTGCCTCCGCACACTTCCGCCGCGGCCAGACAAAGAATCGGACGCAACCGTTTTCCGCCGGCGAACAAACTGTAACGCATCGCCTTGTGGATCGTTGCCGGCTTAACATTCTCCTTCGGCAGATATCGATCCAAAGCCTGATCGATTCTCCGCTGACGCGATTCAAGATACGATTTCAGATTCATTGCCCTGGCCAAATGGTACTGTAAATGTCGATTTGGTCGCTGCGCTAGAGATTTTCTGCGGTTTCCGCGGCCGTGGGGGGTTTAGCGCGCATGGCGAGAAATGCGCCGATGAGGAGGATGGCGGCGCTGATTAATTGGGCGTGGGTGAGGTGCTCGTGGAAAATCCAAGCGGAAAGCGCGAGCGCGCCGAGCGGACAGAGGAGCTGAAGCGTTTGCGCGAGGGCGACGCCGATTTCCTGAATGGCGACGTAATATAGAACGTGCGCGAGGGTGATACAGGTGACCGCTGAAATGATGAGAATCAAGTTCACGTGCGCGGTGACTTGAAGTGGGGTGCCGATTTTTCCGAAAATTAAAGTCAACGGAAGCAGGAGCGCGGAAGTGATGAGACTGATGATACCGAAACTGCGGATCGAACCGAGCTTTGCGGATGGACGTTTAACGAGTACGCCATACAGCGCCCAGCAAAAGATGGCGACGAATGCGATCAGCAGGCCGCGCCAGGCAATATGTCGATCTTGACCATTTGATTGAAACCAGATGACGCCGAAGGCGCCGAGCAATCCGAGCAGCGTTCCGAGCTGAAACTGCCATTGGCGAATGACGTAGCGTTCCTCAGGAAAAAACGCGAGGGCGAGGAGCGCGGTGAAAATTACTGATGTGCGCGCGACAATGGCGTAGACCCCCGGCCCCATGTAAAACAATGCGGCGACCTGAGTGATTTGGTGAACGACGTTGGGCAGACACGGAATCAAGCAAAGACCGACGGCGCGGAGGTCGATCCTGGGACCGCGCCGAAATTGAAACAAGACGAACGGGACAATGGCGAGACAGGCCACGGCGTATCGGTAAAAATTTTGCGACCAGGGATCGTAGAAACGGTTGAGATAAAACAGGAAAAGCGACGGCAACGACCAGATGCCCACGGTCGCGAAGACCGCGGCGTATCCTCGGGAAAGTTGCCGGGTCTTTTGCTCCATGCGGCTGATTGTGGCATGGCGCCGCGATTTCGCAGTTTAATTTGCTGGCCTGGGCGGCAGGAATCGCTCAAAAATTGAGTTGGAGGAGAACATGAAGATTCGAACAACACTCATTTCATCGATTTTATTGTCAGCACTATTTTTGGTGGCGCCGCTTGCCAGCGCGAAGAAACGTGGCGGCGGCGGAGACTCCGATTCTCACCGGCGAAAGGGAATCGAGTTGTTTGATGCAAAACAGTATGCCGAGGCGATCGAAGAATTTAACAAGGCGGTGGACACGGCGCCGGGTGAGCCGGGCGCCTATCGTGACCGCGGCATAGCTTTTCGTGCAGCTGGCAGAGTGGCCGCTGCAGCCAATGATGGACCTGCTTCGGCGGCGCGATTTACCTCAGCGGTTGCGGATTTTTCCAAAGCAATCGAGCTCGCGCCAAAGGATCCGGTCGGATACCTGGAGCGCGGCCAAACTGAGCTCGCGCAGATCCAGTTTGACGCGGCAATCGCCGATCTCAACAAGGCTCTGGAGTTAAAAGGGGACGAAGCGCTGTGCTATAAGTTCCGCGGCTTTGCTTATATCGGCTTGAAGCAATGGGACAAAGCAATCGCGGACTTTACCGTCGCGATCCAAAAGAACGCGAACGACACGCAAAATTACGACCAGCGCGCGCTAGCCTATCGGAACCTGAAAAATTTCGATGCCGCGATAACCGATTACACGGCTGCCATCGAGAAGAATCCGACTTACCAGCCAGAATATGCGCGGCGCGGGTACACGTATGCGGTGGCCGGACAGTACGAGAAAGCGATTGAGGATTATCAGCAAGCCTTGAAGATGGATCCCAACGATCTCGAAACACCGGAGCGGCTCCGTTATGCACAAGGGCAGATTGCCGCCAGAAACGCACCTCCAGCGACGCCGACACCCACACCCGGGGCAAGTATTTTTACACCAGCGAAGATCTTTTTTGCGGTGGTCATCCTGGTGATCATCGCGGTGGTTGTCCGGTTGATGACCCGTGGAAAACCGGAGGAAATAAGCAGCTCCCGAATCCGTTGAAAGGGGCGGCTTTAGCCCCACAAAATTGCTTTGACACCGCAGGGGGCGTGGTTAGCGTTTCGGACGCTTTTTGCGAGAAGGAGACGGTCCCATGGTCGTTGCAATTTGACGCGGCTTTGGGACTTTTAGTTCTACACGCGGGAGGCAAACCGGCCCATGTAGCTCAGTTGGTAGAGCACGTCCTTGGTAAGGACGAGGTCACCGGTTCAATCCCGGTCATGGGCTCCAGTTTGAGCCCGCGACAGGGACGACAGTTTTTAAAAAAAGACGCAGTTTAGTTATTAAAACACGACAGGAGTAATTGATATGGCAAAGGAAGCATTTAAACGCGACAAGCCGCACTTAAACGTCGGCACGATCGGTCACGTCGACCACGGGAAGACTACGCTCACGGCCGCCATCACCAGTGTGCTCGCCAAAAAAGGCATGGCGGAAGTTCGGGCTTATGAATCAATCGACAACGCGCCCGAAGAGAAAGAGCGCGGCATCACGATCAACACTGCGCACGTGGAATATTCGAGCGAAAAGCGTCACTATGCCCACGTTGATTGCCCCGGTCACGCCGACTACGTGAAGAACATGATCACCGGCGCGGCCCAAATGGACGGCGCCATTCTCGTCGTCAGCGCAGCGGACGGCCCAATGCCGCAGACCCGCGAGCACATCCTGCTTGCGCGTCAGGTCGGCGTGCCGTCAATCGTTGTCTTCCTGAACAAGGTCGACATGGTCGATGACCCAGAGCTTCTCGATCTAGTCGAGATGGAAGTGCGCGATCTTCTCACGCAATACGAATTTCCGGGAGACAAAATCCCGATCGTTAAAGGCAGCGCGCTCAAGGCGCTGAACGGCGACGCCGAAGCGGAGAAGCAAGTTCTCGCGCTCGTCGCCGCGATTGATGATTACATTCCGGTACCGGAGCGTCCGATCGATCAGCCGTTCATGATGGCGGTCGAAGACGTGTTCAACATTGAAGGCCGCGGCACGGTCGCGACTGGTCGTGTTGATC
>DASTJU010000293.1:0-6682 GCA_035716295.1 Chthoniobacterales bacterium
CGGCCTGCTTTATTCGCCATTTTCGGCGATCGAAGAAGACAAACCGGTCGAGCTGACGTTTATGGATCTTGCCACTCCGGCGCCCGCGAAGAACGCGATGTTCATTCCGAACGACGAATCGAAACAAACCGAGCAGCCAAAGGAAAAGACATTCGAATCGAATGCCAACTCAATCGCGGCGAGCGCAGTGCCGCCTACCGGCAGTTTGCCGTTGCCGTCGCAGCAGGGGGTGGATCGGCTGAATCTCGATTTGAGTTCGCAACACCAGTCGATTCCGAATGAAGGCGCGCAACCCCAACCGAGCGTGGCGCAGCAATCGGCCACGCCGCAGCCGAGCGCGCAGCCTACGCCGATTACAAAGTCGGACGAATTTGCGATGTTAACTTCAACACCGACGCCGCGTCCCAGCGCAGCCAGCACGCCGCGAGCGCCCAAGTCTTCCTATCAACCGTACAAGGAGAAGACGCGCGTGGCCGGATCGATCACAAACAGGGGCACGTCGGCAGTGAACGCGATCGGCACGCCGCTCGGGCGTTACCAAAAAATACTCTTCGACGCCGTTGGCTCGCGTTGGTATGCCTACGTCGAACAGAAGAACGACTTGATCAGCCTTGGGACGACCCGCGTTAGCTTTGCGGTTGACCGCAGCGGGCGGGTGAAGAACCTGAAAGTGATGTCCAACGATTCCAACGAAGCTTTTGCCAACGTGTGTCTGCAATCGATTCTTGATGCGAAGTTGCCGCCGATTCCGGAAGACGTCGCAAACACGTTGCCGCCGGAGGGTCTGGAATCGGAAATATCATTCACCACATTTAGCAATCGATGATGGCCACTTAGATCGTAACGATGCTCAACGTTTTTCAAACTATCGCCGGATTTTTTTCCAAGGGCGGCATTTTCATGTGGCCGCTGCTGGCGTGCTCGATCGTTTCGTTGACCGTCATTATTTTGCGGACGCTGGCGTTGCGTGAAAAAAATGTGCTGCCGCTGACGATCGAGAGCGAAATGGAGCGGCTCGCGCCCGGCGCAAATCCGGAACGGCTCTTTCGAATCGTGCAGCATGACGCGTCCTCGCTCGCGCGGATCGTGCGAGTCGCGCTGGCACATTTGCGCTGGCCGCGCTCGGAAAACGTGGAGACGGTGCAAACACGCGCGCGTCACGAAATGGTGCGCTTGGAGAAAGGACTCGTCGTATTGGAAGTGATCATCGGCATCGCACCGTTGATCGGACTAATCGGGACCGTGTCCGGTTTGGTGCACGTATTTGCCAGTCTCGGCGTGAGCGCTACTTCGGCCGATCCGAAACTGATCGCGCGCGGAATTTCGGAAGCGCTGAACTGCACTGTTTTCGGATTAGGGATTGCCGTCCCAAGTTTGATCGCCTTCGTTTATTTCTCCAAAAAAGTGGAAGTGCTCTCAGTGGAAATGGAATCGCTGGTGACAGATTTACTCTCAAAGTGTTACTACGGCCGGCTCGCCGGTGTGCGGCCCAAGACGCAAGGGCCGACGCAGACGGTCACACCGGCCGAGCCCGCAACACCGGAAATCGCGCCGATGGCGTGACGCTGGATCGACATCTGTGAAATTTGCATCCCGCAAACGGCGCGCGCCATCGATCATCATTGTTTCGCTGGTCGACATCCTGACGATTCTCCTGATTTTTTTCGTCGTTTCGACCACGTTTAGAAAGGACCAGCCCCAGGTGCAGATCAATTTGCCGGAATCGAAAACGGCGACGAACGCACCGGCCGAGCTCGAGCACGCGATCGTGACCGTCGAACAGAACGACGAAATCAAACTGGATGGAAAGCCCGTGGCGGTGGAAGAACTTGAAGGGGCGGTGAAGAATTTGTCCGAAACGCGCCGGAGCACACTCGCGTTGCAAGCCGACAAGAAAGCATCTTTCGGGACGATCGTGAAAGTGATGGATGCGTTGAAACTGGCTGGCGTGAAAAACCTGCCGGCATTTACCCGCGGCGAATAATGAGATCGTCGATCTTGCAGTACGGCGACCCGATTCTGCGGGCGAAAGGGAAACGGGTTGAGAAGATCGATCAGCGGATTCGTGAGCTGGCGCAGAACATGATCGAGACGATGCACGACGCGAACGGCGTTGGTCTGGCCGCGCCCCAAATCGGCAAATCGCTCCAGCTCACGGTCCTCGATGTTTCGCAGGTCGAAGATCGCCCGAGCACGATGAAGGTGAATGGTAAGGATCTCGATCCGCAAAGCGCAATGCCGGTGGTGTTGATCAATCCGCAGATTGATTTGGGCGGCGAAAGCGAAATGGGAACCGAAGGTTGTTTGAGTTTCCCGGAAATCACCGGCGAGATTGAGCGGGCGAAATCGATCACGGTGCGGGCTCAGAATTTAGATGATGAACCGATTGAGCTCGAAACGACCGGATTCCTGGCGCGCGCCATTCAACACGAGGTCGATCACCTCAACGGGATTCTTTTCATCGATCGGATGAGCTCGGCGACCAAGACAAGCCTGTCGAGCAAGCTCAAGCGATTGCAAAAAGAGACGCAGCGCGGTGCCAAACATCGACAAAAAGCGGTCGCGGAGACAACGCTCTGAAAGCTCAGAGCGCTTTGTAATCGACCGAGATGGTGCGGAAGACGAGCGCGTCGTGCTGGGCGGAGAAATAAAAGAGCTCGAGCATGGTCGCGCCGATGGTCCATTGGTAGCCGACCAGGGTTTGGATCACATCCGAATCAGTATCGCGAGTGCGTGAGACTAATTTTCCGGTTCCGTACTTGGCATCAAAGTAACGGCGGATTTCGCCCATGCGCTCGTTGTAACGTTCGATCGACCAATCGGGATATTCGTATTGCAGTTCGACGCCGAACAGCGCGCCGCCTTTGAAAGTAAAAAGCGTCCGCTTCAATCCGGGATGGACGAGGCCTTCGACCGTCCAGACTTCGCGATTTTCTTTTTTCTCGCGCGAAATAATCGTCGCCTTCGCGCCTTTGAGTACGGCTTCGACCCGCGACATTGTATCATTCCAGCGAAATCCAAAAGGCGGCAGTAATTCCTCGGCGCCGCGCGTTGTTGAGACGACGAAAACCAAGAGAACGAATGAAATCAGAACGCGCGGCATGTTGAATCAAAGGCGCAGAAACACATTACCAGTGTGATGAAGCAAAGAAAATGCCGGGGAACGCAAAGTCCATAACAGGTCGCTGACAAAGAGAAATTTTCGTTGCTTGGGACACGCCGGTTTTGTTTTTCAGTCAAGATTTTTTTGACCGAAAAAGAAAAATAAAGTTCAGATTTTTCCTTGTCGCAGTTGGAACCGATTTCTAATCTCAAGCCAGCGGCAGGGACGAAAGGAAGGCGCGTGTGAATAAGATGTGAACATGTCTGAGAAAAAATAATTCCCGAGAATGAGTAAGCCCTTAACCCTGCTAAATCGAGAAGATAAAGGAGATGTCGATCCTGGTTCACACCGTTTCATTGCGCGAAATCTAAGCGCCCGTTTCCCCTCGTGTTCTACTGATTTTTGCGTTTTTTCGTGTTTTTTGATGTTTCGAATGAATGCGGCGTTCAGGAAACGTCTGGTTCCTTCCAAGAGCAAAATCCCTCTGGCAGCCGCCTTTATGGCGATTGTGTAACACTGTTAACAAGTCCCCTATGGACGCGAAATGTACCCAGCTTTGGCAAAAATTGTCGGCCGCTCTAAAACCTCAGGTTAGCGCGGACACTTTCAAGCGCTGGTTCTCGGCCGTCCAATTAGTTGGCGCCACGGACAAGACGCTGAGTTTTCGAGTACCGAACAATATCTATCAATATTGGATCGAGAGTAATCACATGGCGGCGCTGCAAGCGGCCATCGTGACGGCAGTGGGCGAACCGCGCGGAATCAAATTCATTTCGACCGAATCGACGGTTGAAGAAATTGAAGCGATCAGTGTCTCAAAACATACTGATACCGGACGCGACACCAAACCAGCGAGCGGCAGTTCACTTGGACTCAATCCGCGCAACACATTTGAATCGTTCGTGGTCGGGCCGAACAACGAAATCGCGCATGCGGCCAGTCTCGCGGTCGCGAAAACGCCGGCGCGCACTTACAACCCGCTCTTTATTTACGGGGGCGTCGGTCTGGGCAAAACGCACCTGATGCAGGCGATTGGCCAGTATGTGCTCGCGAAAAAGAAAAACGTGAAGGTGATTTATCTTTCGAGCGAGCTTTTCATCAACGAATTCATCGACGCGATCCAACACAATAACCTGGTCAAATTCCGGAAGCGCTATCGCCAGGCCGATCTTCTCTGTATTGACGACATTCAGTTTCTCGGCGGCAAGGAACGTTCGCAGGAGGAATTTTTTCACACCTTCAATACGCTTTTCGACGGACACAAGCAGATCGTCCTCTCCTCCGACCGGCCGGCTTCGGAAATTTCGAACCTCGAACATCGTTTGGTCTCGCGATTTGAATGGGGCCTGACCGCCGAGTTGCAGCCGCCGCAGATCGAGACGCGCCTTGCGATTTTGCGGAAAAAGGCGCGTGGCATGCAGATCAAGTTGCCGGATGAAACCTTCGAATTTTTAGCGAACCGAATCCGGAGCAATGTCCGTCGATTGGAGGGCGCGCTGATGCGGGTCGCCTCGTTTGCGTCGCTCAGCGGCAAACAACTTACGGGTGAAGTGATCGAACACTTGCTCAAAGACATTTTACAGGAGGAGGCGCGCACTTCGATCACGATCGAGCAAATTCAGCGGCGCGTGGCCGAACATTTTGATGTGCGGCTGGCGGACATGACGAGCAAACGCCGTCCGGCGAGCATCGCGTTTCCGCGGCAAGTGGCGATGTATCTGGCTCGCGAATTAACCAAGTCTTCGCTCAACGAAATCGGAGACGCGTTTGGCGGGCGCGATCATGGAACTGTGCTGCACGCGTGCAAATTGGTGAAGAAGCGAATGCTGGAGCAGGACAACATTCGGCAGACGATTTCGTTTATCGACAGTTCCTTGCAACGCTGAGTGTACCTGTCGAATTTAGCCCACAAGACTTTGCGGTTGCCGAATAAGTCCGCACGCCTAACATCTTAGACAGATTTCCCATTCATGAAATTCAGCGCCACCAAAGAAAAGCTTCTGGAAGGTTTGCAACAGGTCCAGAACGTCGTCAGCACGCGCACCACACTGCCGATTCTTTCCAATGTTCTGCTGCAAGCGAGCGACGGCGAAGTACATCTCACGACCACTGATTTAGATGTCGGTGTTCGCGGAAGTTTTGAAGCGGAAGTGGAAAAGGAAGGGGCGACCACGCTCCCGGCGCGCCGGCTTTTCAACATCGTGCGCGAACTTCCCTCGAGCGAAATCCAAATCGATGTCGATGGAAAAAACGCCGCTTCCATTCGGAGCGGACAGAGTTTCTTCAAAATCCTTGGCCTGCCGGAAGAAGAATTTCCCCCGCTGCCGAAATTCGAAGACGCCAAAGTGGTCACGATGCGTCAGAAGGACTTGCGTGATGGTTTGAGGAAAACTTCCTATGCGATCTCGACCGACGAGACGCGCTACGTGCTGAACGGGCTCCTGTTCAGCTTGAAGGAGAACAAGCTCACCCTCGTGGCCACGGATGGCCGGCGGCTGGCCATGGGCGATATCGAATTGGAAATTCCACGGAGCCAGGAAGCCGACATCATTGTTCCGACCAAAGCCGTCACCGAACTACAACGATTACTGACCGATGATGGCGACGTGAAAGTGAGCGTGTCCAGCGGACAGATCGCATTCGATTTAAACAAGACGCTGCTGGTCTCGAAGCTGATCGAAGGCAATTACCCGAATTACAAACAGGTTATCCCAGGGGAAGCCAAGGAGCGCGTGACCCTGGAGCGTGAGACATTTTTGAATTCCCTGCGGCGCGTGTCGCTTTTGGCGAGCGAGAAATCGAATTCGATCAAACTCAGCTTTGCCAAGAACAACATCGACATCACGGCCAACACTCCGGAAGTCGGCGAAGCGAAGGAATCGCTGCCGGTGCAATACAAAGGCCGCGACTTTTCGATCGCGTTCAATCCGGAATTTCTGATGGCGCCATTGCGCAATCTGACCGAGGACGAAGTTTTTCTCGATCTGATCGACGAGATGAGCCCCGGCGTTTTAAAGATCCAGACGCCGTTTCTTTATGTGCTGATGCCGATGCGCATCAGTTCCTAATATTGGGTAAAGGCGCAGGCGAGAATCGTCAGCCCGTAAACCGCCGCGATCCCGTGAACCGCGTGCCAGCGCGTGTTACTGCCCGCGCTCCAATTAATTTGGTCGCGCAGCAAGTACGGCATTGTCACCCAAAAAAGGCCGGCGACGATGAGCAAATACGCGAGCACCGTCACGAATAAGCGGCTCGTTTCGTAACGGAAGAATGCCGCCTCCAATAAAGGCTCGGCCGCGAGTAAGCAAAGAATACCGAGCGCGCGAACCGCGAGAAATTCTTCCACGAATCGCAGGACGAGCACATAACCAATCGGGAGCACGATCATCAGGGGCCGGCGAAAGCTGGAGAACTCACCCATCTCCATCGTAACCAGGAGCCAGAAAGACCAAACCAACGCCAAACTCAGCAAAACAATGCCCGCGATGCCTGAGCGCGGGAAGCGTTTCAACCAATCTTGGAGCAGGGCCGGCTTGAAGAAGCCAGGCAAGCTCAGAAGCACGAGCAACGAACCCGCCA
>DASTJU010000294.1:0-3449 GCA_035716295.1 Chthoniobacterales bacterium
AGGCCGCCGCTATACGTATTGGCGCCCGAGAGTAAGAGGATACCGGCGCCAGTCTTGTTAATAGCGAATCCGCTGCCACCGTCGGATATGACGGAACTGATGTTCATCGTTCCGGCCGCATTGAAGGTGCCACTCTGGCCGAGAACTAAATTTAAGAGCGCGGTACTGTTATCCCCCGTAAAGGTGAATGTGCTGCCGGTTGCAGCAAAAAGGAGATCCGTGGAGGTGCCCGAAACTGAATTCCCCGTAGAGCCCGCTCCGCCCAAAGTGATTGTGCTGGTAGTCGAAGCTGTGGTGTTACGAACCGTGAACGTGCCCGTTGCAGCCGTGACATCGAATGAACCAACAGTCATGCTGGCGCTATCCAGATGTCTGGCTCCGGTGGTGCCACTGACGCCGTCGAAAACGGCGTCCTCGCTCACAGTTGGAACATGTCCAAGGCTCCAGTTCCCAGTAGTTGAAAGATTTCCAGTAGTCGAGCCGATGTAGACGTTCGCTGTGTTTGCCAAAATGTTATTCCCGCCGGGGCCGCCGCCGCTCACCGGTGGAACCGGTTGAATATTGTCTCCGCCGAGGCGCGGCGAGAGTGGGATGAGAGTTCCGGCAAAAGTCGCGCTGGCGCCGATCATAAGCGCGATGGCGCCAACCAAAATTCTTGAACCCCTGGTGCTGATCCCGTTTGTCATAAAATTAAATTTCGCTGCGAGGTGAGTGATGTCTGGCAAAACCTCCTTGGTATGGAGATTCGGCCCGACGAGATTGAGAAATCGGGACGCAAAAGTCAATCCTTTTTATACGGTTTTTGTGACAATTATGTGACAGGTTTTGCCTTCGATTGGCGGGGCGCGCGCGAAGTCGACAACTGGTGGAGGAATCTCCAGAGCAATCCCTCACCTCAGTCCTCTCCCTTTGCAAAAGGGAGAGGCGATCCAAAGTGGACCCGAACCACAACAAAACCGGTCTAACTTGGAATTCCCTCTCCTCCTCGTTCGAGGAGAGGGCGAGGGTGAGGAGTCGCTACTCTTCCAGCTTGAATGCCAGCGTCGCCAACGGCGGGAGCTGAATCAAAATCGAGTGCTCCCGCCCCATCCACTGTTCAGCTTCGCTCTGAATACCGCCGAGATTACCAACGTTGCTGCCGCCATAGGTGTCGGCGTCGGTGTTAATGATCTCGCGATAGAATCCGGCGCGCGGAACGCCGAGACGATAATTGTGACGCACGATCGGTGTCGCATTCACGATGAACACAATCATCTCGCCTTCGCGCGATTTTCGGACAAACGAAACGACGCTGTTGTCGGCATCGTGAAAATCGATCCACTCGAAGCCGTCGTAGGAATCGTCCTGTTGCCAGAGCGCCGGTTCGTTTTTGTAAACGTAATTCAAATGTTGGACCAGCCGGCGCAAACCATCGTGCTTTGGAAGATCGAGAAGATGCCAGTCCAGGCCGACGTCGTGGTTCCATTCGTTGATTTGGCCAAACTCGCCGCCCATGAACAAAAGTTTCTTTCCCGGCTGGCCGTACATCCACGCGTAAAACAAGCGGAGGTTGGCGAACTTCTGCCATTCGTCGCCCGGCATCTTCGACAACAACGAACGCTTGCCGTGCACGACTTCATCGTGGCTCAACACCAAGACGAAATGTTCGGTGAACGCGTAGAGCAACGAGAAGGTGATGTTGCCGTGATGAAATCGCCGGTAAATCGGATCGAGCGCCATGTATTCGAGAAAGTCGTGCATCCAGCCCATGTTCCATTTGAATCCGAAGCCGAGTCCGCCCAGATAAACCGGACGCGAAACGCCGGGCCAGGCGGTTGATTCCTCCGCGATGGTGGCGATTCCCGGAAAACGCTCGTAACAAACTTCGTTGAACTTTTTTAGGAAATAAATCGCGTCCAGATTTTCGCGGCCGCCGAAAACATTCGGGATCCACTGCCCGGGCTGGCGCGAATAATCGAGATAGATCATCGACGCGACCGCATCCACCCGCAGTCCGTCGATGTGATATTTGTCGAGCCAGAAAAGCGCGTTCGCGATCAGAAAATTGCGGACCTCGTTGCGGCCAAAATTGAAAATGAGCGTGCCCCAATCCTGATGCTCGCCCTGGCGCGGGTCCATGTGTTCGTAGAGATCGGTGCCGTCGAATTCCGCGAGCGCGTGCGCATCTTTCGGAAAATGCGCCGGCACCCAATCCATGATCACGCCAATGCCGGCCTGGTGACATTTGTCGATGAAGTGGCGCAGTTCGTCCGGTGATCCGTGACGGCTGGTCGGCGCATAATAATTGGTGACCTGATAACCCCAGGAACCTTCAAACGGATGTTCCGCGATCGGCAGCAATTCGATGTGCGTGTAACCCATCTCGAGCACATAGGGCAGCAACACTTCGGAGAGTTCGAGATAACTCAGCGGCCGATTTCCTTCTTCCGGCTTCCGCTGCCACGAACCGAGGTGCACTTCGTAAATACTGATCGGACTCTTCGGCCACTCTTTTGAACGACGTTGCTCCATCCAATCGGCATCGCTCCACTGGTATCGCTCCAAATTGTAAACCAGCGAACTTGTCGATGTTCCGTGTTGATTAAAAAACGCGAACGGATCGCTCTTGAGCAGGAGCGCGCCGCTTTGCGCGCGAATTTCCCATTTGTAATGCGCGCCTTCTTTGACGCCCGGTAAAAATAATTCCCACACCCCGCTCCCAAGAAGTTTGCGCATCGGGTTGACGCGTCCGTCCCAGCCGTTGAAATCGCCGACCACGGAAACCCGCTGCGCGTTCGGCGCCCAGACCGAGAAATAAACGCCGGCGGCATCGCCGATCTTCCGCAGATGCGCGCCGAACTTTTCGTAAAGCTGCCAATGCTGGCCTTCACTGAACAAGTGGAGATCGATTTCGCCCAGGATCGGGCCGTATTGGTACGGGTCGCGCATCAAATATTCGGAACCGTCCCAGTTGGTGACGCGCAACTGGTAATCGAGATCGCGGGTCGCGTTCGGAATGTTCGCCTGAAAAAAACCATCGCGATGAATTTTCTCCGCCTCGACCACCGCCTGCTTGTCCGCCGTAGCCTTGGCGGAGGTGGAACCGTCTAGAATAATCTCGATCTTGCGCGCGTCCGGGCGAAACGCGCGAATGGCAAGATCGTCCCCCATCCGATGCGGACCGAGAATGCGGAACGGATCGGAGTGTGTGCCGGAAAGAAAACTATTCAGCTCATCCGGCGGCAATCCGGCGACGGCAAACGGTTTCATGATTCTTGATGGATGAAGAAAACGCCGAACGCCCAACGTCCAACCTCGAATTCAGCAAGACGCCTTCTGTATTCGATTTTCGGTGTTCGGCGTTGGACGTTCGATGTTTTCTGCTTCTCCTCTATCGCTCCAACTCTTCATCGCTTCAACTCTTCATCCAGTTTGTGTTTTGATTGGTCGTGAACGCAGCGCATACTTCC
>DASTJU010000295.1:0-4466 GCA_035716295.1 Chthoniobacterales bacterium
CCGGCGCCTGCATCCAATCGCGCCTTGGCCAAACGCACGGCTTCTTCCGCTTGCTCGACGTTTTTTTCCGTGGCCTGAATCAATTCGCGATTTTGCAACAGGTTTGACGCCGCGGTCTGGATTTCGAGCTCGACCTGCCGCACGTCGTCGTCGTAAGTGATCTCTTGCTCGGACAATATCGCGCGCTGTTGTTGGATCTTGCCCCAAGCAAGACCGCTATCCCAGATCGGCCAGCTGCCGGTTACTGTTGTTAACCAGCCCTTTGAAACATCGCCAAAGCTTGAATTGAATTGACTACTGAGCCATTCGCCGCCGCCGTTGGCATTGACAGTCGGCAACCAGCTGCCGATCGCAACGTGGACTTGCTCGATCTGATTCAAGACGTTCCCGCGCGCTTGTTTTAGAAACGGCCGATTGCGTTTTCCTTCTTCGATCGCGGCCAGCAGATCGATCCTGCGCGGGATGTAAGACAGCTGCCCGAGCACCCGCAGCGGCGCCGCGATCCCGCGAGCTGGATTGAAATCAAGACCGAGAGTTTTGGCCAACTGCAGGATCGAGATTCGGTAATTGTTGCGCGCGGCAATCAAATTCGGAATCTGGTTGGAAAGTTGGACCTGCGCCTGAAGGACGTTGAATCGCGGAACTGTTCCAGCCTCGAAACGATTTTGCTGATCCTTGAGCTGACTCTCCAACAATCGGACCGATTCCTCCTGGACGACGATCAGCTCACGATTCACGACCACTTGGTAAAATTGCGTCTTCACTGTTGAGATCACCTGATCGACAGTGTTTCTGAGCGCGAAATAGGCAGAATCGCGCTGGAAGAACGTGCCGCGAATCGCGCGCCAGTTGCTGTAGTTAACAATCTCTTGGGTTCCGGTCACCTTGACGCTGTAGGAAATATCACTCCGGAAATTGTTGATGTTACCAACGCCGCCGCCGCCAAACGTCGTAAAACTAGGGGTGATCCCCTGCAGATTCGGATCCGTCCAATTCCAGGTAGAGCTCGGGCCAATCTGCGGTAGCGCCTGCGCACGAATCTCGATCATCACGCCTTTGGTTCGTCTGATCTCTTCCAGCGCCCGACGAATATCGGGATTTTGCTGAAGCGCAGTGATCACAGCTTTGTCGATGGTGAAAGTGGGCGCGCCTTTTTCGGACCACCCAAAACTGCTGGAGCTTTCCACCGCGCCTGGTTGGGTCGAGATCGGGGACGGCAAGGGCGTGGGAGTCGGAGATGTGTTCAGAGAAGAAGGCACGGAAACGGTGCCTGATTCGTTTGGGGTAATCGTCGGCGTGGGAGTGGGTGTCGGCGTCGCGGTCGAAATGAGGACGGGTGGCGACGTTGGCGTCGGCGTAGGCGTGGCCGTGGCGGATTCAGTCGGAGTCGGGGGTTGCCCGAAGACAACAACAATGACTCCAAGGAGCGCAACTACGGAAAGTCCGTAAGCAACGTTTTTTCGCATTAAAATGTGAAATTCGAAAATTAGATGCGCCAGAGGCCGCGCTCGGATTCAACCGAAAGTCTTTATCTTCGTTTTATATCACTGCCGGTGAACGAACGGCAATCCTTCGATTGGCAGTAATCATAAATTTTTCCGTAGATGTGCAACCAGGCTTTTTGCTCATCCGGGGAAAGGTATTCCAGAATCTTCATCAAGTTGCCAACCATCTCCTGACGAATTCGCCGCACCAATTCGGAACCTTTCGGCGTAATGCACACCATCACTTTGCGCCGGTCGTCGCGCGCCATCGAGCGCACGACCATGCCCAGATTCTCCAGGCGCGCGACCAGACCGCTCGCCGCGGCGGTGGTGTGCCCCATCTTTTGCGCGATCGCCGTCATGGTCAGCACTTCTTTTTGATCGAGATACGCGAGCAGAAAAAATTGCGGGAAAGAAACGTTGCCAGGCGCAAGCTCCTTGCAGAGATGCAGGACGAAACAGCGCTGCATTTCGAGGACGATGTTGGAAAGTCGCTCGGCGTCGGCACGAATTTCATTGGGAGGAGCCGGTGCAAACGCTGTTTCCGTATTCAAAGCCTCCTAAGCTAAAATGCGCCGCAAGCCTGTCAAACTCGTCAGCTACGAAAAGAGTTATTCCCAGACTTCGACATGCACGATTGCGCCGGCCTTGAACGATTCGCCAGTCTCAACACGCAAAAGCGCGTTCGATTGGCTCAAGCCGAACAGTGCATGCGATTCCTGCCGGCCAATCGGCGCGAAATTTCCGTTCTCGAGTTTTCCGCGCAGATAATGCGCGCGTTCGCTATCGTTCGTCAGATCGACCGTCAACTTCGCCGGCACTCTCGAAAGATCGAGATCGGTCGCGCCCATCATTCTCAAAATCGCCGGGCGCACAAATTGTAAAAACGTAACGAACGCCGACACCGGATTTCCGGGCAACCCGAAAACAAAACACGTTCCTAACTGCCCGAACAAGAACGGTTTGCCCGGCTTGATCGCAACCCGCCAGATGTCGATCTTGGCGCCAAGATCGCGCAAGGTTGATTGAACCAAATCGTGTTCACCCACCGAAACCCCGCCGCTCACGATCGCAATTTCGTTTTTTGCCGCTGTTTGAAATGCCTTCCGCAATGATTTTGCGTCGTCACCGCAATGTTGAGCCGAAGCGACGGCGCCGGACCGTTCGACCAGCGATTGCAACAAAATGGAATTGCTATCGTAAATTTGTCCGGGCTGAAGTTTTTCGCCGGCCTTGGCCAATTCGTCGCCAGTCGAAATGATTGCGGCGCGAACCTCGCCGCCGACCAAAACTTCAGCAAGACCCTGCGAAGCCAGCAAAGCGAGCCTGGTGGCGACAATTCGCTCTCCTTTCCCGAGAATCTTTTGTCCTTCGCCCAGATCGCATCCGCGCTTTCGCACAAATTCGTCAACATCGACATCTATATTCACGACGATCTCGTCGCCGGTGCGCGCGACATCTTCCTGCATCACGATCGCATTTGCGCCGGCCGGTATTGGCGCGCCGGTGAAAATCCGGATCGCCTCGCCGTTTGAAACGCGCAGCTTGCGATCAACACCCGCCGGTTGCTCGCCAATCACGTGCAATCGGCTTCCAGATTTGCAATCGCTCGCGAGTACGGCGTAACCATCCATCGCCGAGTTGTCGAACATCGGCAGCGGCAATCGCGCGAAATAATCTTCCGCCGCAAAATGCTCGAGTGCTTGCAAGATCGACATCTTCCGCGGCGGCAACGGGCCGACCGCTTCCAAAATCTTCGCGCGCGCGTCCGTTTCGCTGATCATTCGAGTAACTGAGATGGCGGTGAGGGAGGGATTATCCAAAGCTGCGCTTTGGCTCCAGTTCTAGAGCTTCGCTTCTAGCCCACGCGCTCCGCGCCCCACCGGTCGAACAAGTTCTCATCTCCATTATTCGAATCAGCGCGATGTTTGTCAGAATCATCGATTTACTAAACGTGAAACGTGGCGGTGAGGGAGGGATTCGAACCCTCGGTACCCTTTGACAGGTACGGCGCTTTAGCAAAGCGCTGCTTTCGACCACTCAGCCACCTCACCAAAATCTCGGGCGGACAATATGCTGCGGAATCAGCGATTGCCAATGCCGCAGTTGGCACGCAGGCGCTGGAGTGATTATTAGCGCGCGACGGCGAAGGGAACCACGGGATTACTGCCGGTGTTTAACTGGTCTTGGTGCGCGTTCCAGAGATTCCGATCCCCTTCGTCCGTCTGCGCACCTTCCTGTTGTTCCTTCTGGATTGCGGCCAGACGTTTTTGCTCCTGGTTTCCCATCCCCGTGGGTTGAGTGGTCTCACAACCAACGAAGAGCGCGACAGAAGCGATCAGGCCAACAAATTGAAGCAGTTTCATGGATCCATTATACAGCAAGTCGGATTCCGCGGAAGTCAGCTGTAGTAGCGAATCGATTCGGCCGCGGTAGCTTGACCCGGCCGCATTTGCAATAATGCTGCCATCGCCCTTCATCGCCGACCCATCTCATCAATGAGCAACGCCCTCGACCCGGATTCGATCAAAAACCTGAAGGCATCTTTAAGAGGCGCACTTCTCGAACCAAGCGATGAGAGTTACGACCAGGCGCGCAAAGTCTACAACGCAATGATAAGTAAAAAGCCGCGTTTGATCGCGGCCTGCGCGGATGTCGCGGACGTCATTGCGTTGGTTAATTTTGCGCGACAAAATCGTTTACTTCTTTCGATTCGTGGCGGCGGACACAACGCCGGCGGCTTGGGCATCTGTGATGATGGCCTGGTGATCGATCTGGAGCCGATTAAATACACGCGGGTCGATCCGACTGCTGGCACCGTTACCGTCGGCGGCGGCTGCACCTGGGCCGATGTCGATCATGCGACACACGCGTTTGGATTCGCGGTGCCGAGCGGAATTATTTCGACGACCGGCGTTGGCGGATTGACCCTGGGCGGTGGAATTGGACATCTCACCCGGAAGTGCGGCCTGACCATCGACA
>DASTJU010000296.1:0-3917 GCA_035716295.1 Chthoniobacterales bacterium
ATCCCGCTCAACACCGCGAGCGCAAGCTTCGGACCGATCCCGCTGACATTGTTCACGAGCAAGCGAAACAGATCGCGCTCCGGTACGGTCATGAACCCGTAAAGGATATGCGCGTCTTCGCGAACGGTCAGATGCGTGAGAATTCGGATCGGTTGGCCGACGGCCGGCAGCTTGTCGTAACTCGAAAGCGGAATGAAAACTTCGTAGCCCACGCCGTTCACGTCTACCGTCGCCTGCGTCGGCAGCGCACTCACGAGTTTTCCGTCAAGAAACGTGATCATGCAACGCAACGCTTCCTCAATCCGGCTTTAAGACAAGCGTAAGATCGACATCTTTGCCTTTGGCGATGTTGAAACCTCGTGTGGTGAAGGTTTTCCACGTCGCAGGAGGAGCCGGGAATGTTTTTGCTACGAGTGTCGTCGGCAGAATCACAAAGCGCGGTCCATCTTTTTCCATGAACTGTGCGGCGCCCGCCGAATTCATCGGTGTCATCCAGCCTTTGACGCGCGACCGAAAATACCAAACCAAACTTGGCTCCTGGAAATCGACCGCGCCGAATTCCATTTCCGGTCGAAGCTGATCGCGAGTTTCTCGAAAAAGTTGCGCGGCTGGAAAAAACCGTGCGGCCGATGGTGCAGCGAAAAGAGACACGACGAGATAGATCGACGCCGCGGCGAGGGCAGATCGTTTCAGAAATTGCGGGTGATCGACCAGGTGGCGCGCGAGCAGAAGTGAAAGCAGCGGAAACGCCGGCAGGGTGTAATGCGGCAGCTTCGTTTTGATGAGCGAGAAAATAATAAAAATGACTGCGGCGCCGGAAATCAAGTAGATGTCGATCTTGTCCCGATCTCGCCACAGTTTCTTCGCGAGTGCTGGCAGTTTGATCGACCAGGGAAAAAAACTGGCGAAGATCGTTACGAAATAGAACGGCAGCAGAAGCAAATAAACGCCGAACGAGTTTGCCCCGTGGCCTTCCATCGCGCCGAACGATCGACCGACCACGTGACGACCAATTCCAATTCTAAAAAACTCGCCGTGTGTTTGGATTAGCGCTGGGACTCCCCAAAGAGCAACAATTGCGAGCGTGAGCAAAATCCCGCGCGTAAACTTGAAGCGCTTCGCAAGATCGACATCGCGAGCGAAATATCTCACCGCCGCGATCGTCAATAGCGGCGTCCACGCGATTGGTCCCTTTGCTAAGAATCCAAGGGCCAGTGCGACATAAAAACATAGCCACCAACCTAGCGTCTCTGAATTAAGCGTTGGGCGTTGAACGTTGGACGTTGAGCGTTTTCCGAAAAGCAATTCATACCCGGCCCAATGGGCCGTTGTCACAAACAGGACCAGCCACATGTCAGCCACGGCGGCTTTGGCGTGGATAAACGTTTGGAGTGCGAGCGTGAAGATGATCGCAGCCCACCAGCCGATACCGTCGCCCCCAATTCTTTCTTGCGACGCCGCAGCAGTGCGAAGGCGCGTGCCCGACGCCAGGATCGACAACGCCTCCAGCGCGGCTGCAATCGCCGATGGAAAACGCGCGGCGAAATCGTTTTCCCCGAAAATCTTATAGGAAGCGATCTGTGCCCAATAGGCGAGGGGAGGTTTGTCGAGGCGCAGTTGATTATTGAAATGCGGAACAACGTAATCGCCGCGCTCGATCATTTCGCGCGATGCTTCGGCAAATCGCGGCTCGTCGCGGTCGATCAGTGGAACGCTCCACGTCCCGACGACATGAAAAAGCAGGCATCCCAAAAACAGCAACGCGTAATTGATTGATCTCACGTGCGGCCTCAAAATAGCGTCCAGCAAATCTCACGGGAACTTATTTGTGAAGCATCGGGCTCTTTTTTACTGGCTCATCGGGATCGCGATTGCCGCCGTGATCATCGCGACTGCGTTTTATCTGGATGCAGCTGTCCGCGATCTCATCGCGAGCCATCAAAATCCAAGTGTCCGCAATTTTATGCGCAACGTGAGCCGGTTTGGCGATTGGCTGGAACATTTCGCACTCGGCCTCCTTCTCCTCGGAATCGCGTGGTGGCGTGGAAACAAGAAATGGGTCCGCATTTTCGTGGCAATGCTGATTGCGTTGTCGATTGCCGGCGTCGCCGGGCGCGCGATCAAGATTTCCACCGGCCGGGCCCGGCCATCGGTGAAAGCCGAGCACGCTTGGAATGGACCGAGCTTGAGTTCCAAGTATCACGCGTTTCCCTCCGGACACGTTATCGCCTCGACCGCGTTCTTCGCGGCACTTGTTTTCGCGAATCGGCGAATCGGACTTCCGTGTCTCGCGATTCCCATCTTGATTGGCTTCTCGCGCATCTACATTGGCGCGCACTATTTATCGGACGCCGTTTGCGCGGGGATGCTTGGAATTCTGTGCGCAATTCTGGTTTGGCGAATCGTGCTGCCTAAAATCGGCGATCGGCAATCGCCAATCGAAAATTAAAACGGAGGGGGTGGGATTCGAACCCACGAGGCCTTTCAGCCTGCCGGTTTTCAAGACCGGAGCCATAAACCGCTCGACCACCCCTCCAAAGAATTCGGTCGCGAGAAGTGTGCCACGACCCCGACGCCGAGCAAACATGACGTGTTGTGGCTGTCGATGTCGTAATCCGTAGATCTTCCGGCAGCTGCAACAAAACAAACTCGACAGGTGAATATGTTCATGTGAACGTAATCACATGGCAGGCGGCGGTAAAAAGAGAAAATTCCGGCCGGTCGTCAACGAAACACCACAAAGTCGCGAGCCAATTCACGGTCGCGGCGCTTCCTGGAGTCCCGCGAATCGGTTTGAAAAAATGCATGTCGATCTTACCGATGTCGATGTTGTTGATCCCGATCCGGAAGAAGAAGAAAAGCCGCGCCGACCGACGCAATATTTTCGCGACGGAACGAAAACGATCATCGCACGCAATCAAAGTCCGGATGTCGGTTTCGAAACCAGCATCAATCCTTATCGCGGTTGTGAGCACGGCTGCATTTATTGTTTCGCGCGACCGACCCACGAGTATCTCGGATTTTCCGCCGGTCTCGATTTCGAATCGCGCATCATGGTCAAACCGGACGCGCCGCGATTGCTTGAAGCGGAATTGTCATCGCCGAAATGGAAACCACAGCTGCTGATGATGAGCGGCGTGACCGATTGCTATCAACCGGTCGAACGCAAACTGCAGATTACTCGGCGTTGTCTCAAAGTGATCGCGAAATTTCGGAATCCCGTCGGCATCCTGACCAAGAACCGGCTGGTGACGCGGGACATCGATATTTTGACCGAGCTTGCGAGTCATCATTGCGCCGTCGTGAATCTTTCGGTCACAAGTCTAGATCCGAAACTGCAGCAGATCCTCGAACCGCGAACATCCGCGCCGGCTGCGCGTCTGGATGCAGTTGCGCAATTGCGCGCCGCGAAAATTCCCGTCGGCGTGATGGTTGCGCCGGTGATTCCTGGAATCAACGATCACGAGATTCCGGCGATTGTCGCGGCCTGCGCGAAAGCCGGCGCCCAATTTGCCGGTCATGTGCTGCTGCGTTTGCCCTGGGCGGTCGCGCCATTATTTGAGCACTGGCTCGATGAACATTTCCCGGAGAGAAAGGCGTAAGTGTTGGAGAGACTGCGCCACACGAGCGGCGGCGACCGTCTTTATGATTCGCGTTGGCGCAAACGCCAAACTGGAGAAGGGATTTTTGCCGAACAGATTGCAACGATGTTCGACGTGAGTTGTCGCCGCGCTGGTCTCGGCGAGCGGCCGAAGCTTTCAACCGCGGCCTTTCGAAGATCGACAACCCAATTGGATCTTCTTTGATCAGGTCGTGGCGGCAGGCGGTTGCTTCGCCAAAGTCACCCGGCCTAAAATCGACAACATCAGCACGCCACCGATCAATCCGAATGGAGCCATGAAGTAAAAATAGTTTCC
>DASTJU010000297.1:0-2085 GCA_035716295.1 Chthoniobacterales bacterium
ATTTGCCCTTGCTGAGTCCGTATTCGTGGGTCTGCGGGAATCTTGCCGGTGAATTTCAATACGGAACGTTTTCCGTTTTCGTAAACGCGGCCGTCGTTCTCGTTTGGAAGTTCCCGTTCACGTTTTCGCAACAAGCCGCCGCGCTCTCCATCACGCATCTCTTTGTGCTTGCGGCCGGCGCCTTTTTGCTCGCACGCGATCGCAAACTTTCCGTGTCGTTGTCGATCTTCGTCGCGTTGGTCGCGGCTTTGAACGGCTGGATCATTTGCTGGGGCGCGACCGATTGGTTCGGCGCGCTCGGCGCGTTCGCGTGGTTGCCGTGGGCGTGGTGGGGTTTGGAACGCGCACTTGATCGACAACGAACACACTGGCGATTTTTGTGGCCGGCGCCGTTTGTCTACTTGGTCGTCACCGGAGGATTTCCGTACACAGTTTTAATGCTTGTGCTTTTGATCGTGTGGTTAGCGGTCAAATCGTTAGGCCAAACGAAAAGTTGGATGTCGGTCTTGCCGATGATGGTTGGTGCTGCGCTCGGATTTGGAATGTCAGCGCCCGCCTGGCTGGCGATTTTGGATTACGTCCACGGGTCGGCGCGGGAAATGCAGCCAGCGGACGCACATTGGCAATGGATTGTTCCGTGGCGCGCATTGCCTGGACTCATTCTTCCATGTTGGACCGTTAACTGGGCCGATTTTTCCGCGCACTATCTTCCGCACTCGGCGACTGAGCTGGCGTGTGGAGCGGCCGCGCCGGCGGCGCTGATCGCGGGATTCATCTGGCGACCGCGCATGTTGATCAGACGAATGAAATGGGAGCTCGTTTTACTTTTGGTTGTGCTCTTGCTTGCGATGATTCCAACCGCGGGCGTTTTTCGATGGAGCTTTCGATGGCTGCCGCTTTTCCATCTCGTCCTCGCACTTTGTGCCGCGGAAGTGCTGAACTTACGGCCAAACTCGCCGACGGGGTCGACAACGGTCCTGGCGCTGATTGTCGTGACAATTCCGATGTCGATCTTCGGCCTGGCGGGTGACTATGGGCCGACGATCACCTGGGCTTACTTTCAGATTGCTGTCGTCTGGGCGCTTTACGAATTGTTTTTGCCGCGGATGAGATTTCGCGATTGGGCTCCAACGGTCGCCACATTTGCGATCCTGCTCGCCACTTATTTTAGTATTTCCCCGAATTGCGGTGTGCCGAAGTACAATCTCAGCCAGGAACTGCTCAATTCCGAGCCGCTCGATCCGAACCGATTGTATCTGAGTATTTATCCAGAGGCCGAATCGAATTATCGGATAGAGAAAAAATCCATGCCCGTTGGTCAACTCGTTAGGCCGGGGAGCACATCGATGTGGGCCGGCCTCCATTTCCTCAACGGCTACAGCCCGATTCTTCCCGCCGGGGTCGCGCGCGAATTCGATTTTCGCATTCATGGTGAGATCAATCCGCATGAGGCCGAATATCTGGTCTGGACGCAATCGACTTCGATTGGATTACTGGCGCAGCTCGGTGTCGATGGCTTAGTCGTTGCGTGGGGTTCGGGACTTGATCCGGCGCTCGGTCCGGATTGGGAATTTGTTACTTCAACTGAGGAAGGCGGTCTTTATCATCGAATCGGTCCCCCTCTGGCGCATGTTCGCTCAGTCACATCGATCGATTCCAAACCGAACGAGCAATTTGCTGGAGCGACAATTTCCCAAATCGATGATTCGCGCAATCATGTGACCGCGAGTGTCGATGTAGCAAGCGGCAGCGCGCCGGCACTTCTGACATTTTCGCGGCCGTTCTTTCGCGGATATGAAGCGCGGCTCGGAAATCAGAAACTTCGGGTCGATTCTTACCGGGATTTATTTCCAATTGTTGAAGTGCCGAGCGGTTCGCACGGCAAGCTAACCCTGATTTATCGTCCGTGGTGGCTGATCTACGGCGGCATATTGTCGATCTTATCCGCCATGGTTTGGATCGCCGGAAATGCCGTTGCTGCGACACGCCTACGGCTGTGATGAAGAGATTCCTGCCGGAAAAAATAACGCTCGCGCGTTGCGAGTTCGCGGCTGCGGTCCTGCTCACCCTGACCTTGATCGCATT
>DASTJU010000298.1:0-2587 GCA_035716295.1 Chthoniobacterales bacterium
TCTCCCATCGAATCTTTTTCCATCCGGGTCCGGCCGCCGGTCATGCGTTATTTGCGGAAGCTCGACTTTCCTGAAGCGATAGATGCGATTCGCCGTTGCGGCCGCTCGATTTCTCAAAAACCGTGATGAACATGGGCGGAATGTTTTGCAGGAAATATTCGGACTTGGCGCGATCGAAGATTTTCGCGTGCTGCTTCAGCTCGTTCGTGACTTGGTAAATGATAAACCGACCGCCAGCCGCGAGCGCGTCGTAAGTTTGTTGGAGCAAAGTGCGCTTTTTGTCGATCTTCAGGATGCTAAAGGGGATGCCGGAAACGATATAATCGCACGCATCAATACCGCGTTTGCGCAATTCCAATGGCAGGTGTGCGGCATTGTCGTTGATGACATGCACGCGCGGATCCTCTCTGAATTGACGCTGCAAGTCGCGCGAGAACGCGGGGTCGAGCTCGAAGAGAAGCAATTGACAATCCGGTCGCATCCGGCGTGCGATTTCGCGCGAATGCACACCTTCGCCGGGGCCGTACTCCGCGATCACTCGCGCCCGGTCGAAATCGATTTTATCCGCCACCCGTTCGACCAGCGCCTTGGAACTGGGTATGATCGACGCGATTTGGAACGGGCGCTTGAGGAAGCGTTTGAAGAAAAGGGCGCTCATCGAAAAGCGAATAGTCACCCTCTAGCCCGGCATTGTCCAGTCGCGAGTGGCTCAGGCGCCCGGAATACCGGTCGTTAGGCAAAGAAAGCATTGACATCGATTCTAGAATTTATAATGCTTAGCTCAGCGAAATAGCTTGCCCATTTTCCCGCGAATTGGTGATTTTCCCACATGCATAACCTCCTAACGGTCAAGGAAACGGCCAAGTATCTCCGTATCCCGTTGCCGACCGTTTATTATCTCGTCCAACGCGGCCAGCTCCCCGCTATCCAGATCGGCGGCCGCTGGCGGATCAAAAAATCCTCCCTCGATAAGGACATTCTCAAGGAAGAAAAATCGGGCCAACCGACCGTTCTCGTGGTCGACGACGACGAAAGCCTCCAAAATCTTTTCAAGCTCTTCCTCCGGAAAATCGGTTTCAGCCGCGTCGTTGTCGGGACAGTGAAAGAAGCCCTCGCCGCACTCGAAAAGCAAAAATTCGATCTCGTCTTTCTCGATCTAAAATTGCCGGACGGTCCGGCCGATGACGTTTACGATGCGATCAAAGAAGATCAACCCGGTTGTCCAGTCATCATCATTACCGGTTATCCCGACAGCGCGATGCTCGATCGGATCCTGGCGAAAGGACCCATCACGGTTTTGAAAAAGCCGCTCAAGGTCGAGCAATTGAAAGAGACAGTCCGCATCCTCGGCCACAAGGAAGCGGTCAAGCTCGCCGCTTAGAACTCTCCTCTTTCGCGGAGCGTTCTGATCGAAGATCGACATCTATCTGGTCCACTTGCCAAGGCAGTGGCCGCGTCGCATAATTGCCTCCCAATTTAATGCGCGGTTAGCTCAGTGGTAGAGCACTACCTTGACACGGTAGGGGTCAGAGGTTCGAAACCTCTACCGCGCACCATTTTCCCTTCGCCATGCGCAGCTCATCTGAAATTCTGAACAGGGCAATTGCTGAAGCGGGCCAGACGCTGCAATCCCTTGCCGCGCTTGAACCCCAGGTCGCGCGCGCGGCTGACGTAATTGCAGAATGTTTGCTCGCCGGAAATAAATTGCTTGTGTGCGGAAACGGCGGCAGTGCCGCGGATGGGGCCGATTTTTGCACCGAGCTCGCGTGTCGCTTTGTCGAAGATCGCCGGCCGTATCCGGCGATGAATCTTTCGCAGGGTGGAAGCTTACTCACTGCGACTGGAAACGATTACGGTTTTGAAGAAATTTTCGCGCGGCAAGTGCGCGCGTTTGGAAGCGCCGGTGACGTCCTAATTGCCATTAGCACGACTGGAAAATCGAAAAATATCCGGCGCGCGATCGAAGAAGCGCGCGATCGGAAATTAAAAACAATCGCACTTCTCGGACGCGATGGCGGTGCCGCGGCCGGCACTGCCGATGTCGATCTTATTGTGAAAGGCGATTCGACCGCGCGAATTCAGGAGGCGCACAAGTTCATTCTCCACGTGCTCTGCGAGATCTGCGAAGCGCGTTTGCCTCGGAAATAATTCAGATCAGACGGCCGCCGCTTCCGCCGGCGTGCTGTAGCCGGCGCGGTAACTTGATCGGTAGCGCCAAATCGCGAACGCGACGAACAGAAGATCGAGAACCACACCAATCGCGACATACGTTTCGCCGCCGATTCCGAATCCGTAGGAATGCAGTCCTTTACCGAGGACAAAGTTGACACCGTACCACGCCATCAGCACGGCGAGGAAACAAACCACGCTGGCTACGACCAGACCAAATTCAGTCCACCAGCCGGCCAATCGCCCATGCAAAGTCGTCAGGTAACAAAGCAACGCGATCAGCGCCCAGGTTTCTTTGGGATCCCAACCCCAGAACCGGCCCCAGGAATAATTCGCCCAGACCCCACCGAGAATCGTTCCGGCCGCGAGGAGCAAGACGCCGAGTTGCAGAACGCGATAAAGCCAGAAATGCATCGGC
>DASTJU010000299.1:0-2714 GCA_035716295.1 Chthoniobacterales bacterium
GCAGATTGCGGCCGGCTTGAACCGTTTCGTAAATCGCAGCGACAACTTTTCTTTTCTTAAGATCGACATCTTTTAACGCGAACTTCTTCGGCAGTCGCGCGAACTGGATTGACTCTTTTCCAAAACCGAGAAGCGACCACAGTTCCTCAGTGATATGCGGCATGAATGGATGGAGCAGGCGCGCGATCGCGGACAACACATAATCCATCACCGCCAGCGCCGATTTCTTTTTCGATTCGTCTTCGCTAAAAATTTCGGTCTTGGCTGCTTCGACGAACCAGTCGCAGTAATCGCTCCAGATAAAATCGTAGAGCCGCTGCGCGACGGTGTTGAACTCGTATTCGCGATAAGCTCGTTCGACCGCGTCGATTGTTTCATTCAATCGCGCTAAAACTTCTACGGCGAAGATCGACAATTTCTTTGAATCAATCTTCGGCGCAGCTTCGCTTGGCCCGTGCATCTGGCGGAATCGCGCGACGTTCCAAAGCTTGGTGGCAAAATTGCGGCCTTCTTCGATTTGTTTCTCGTCGAAGCGAATGTCCTGACCGCTCGGCGCGATTCGCATCAAACCGAAACGCAACCCGTCTGCACCATATTTGTCGATCAATTCGAGCGGATCGGGTGAGTTGCCCAACGACTTCGACATTTTGCGGCCCTGCTTGTCGCGAATGATTCCGGTGAAAAAAACGTCGTGAAACGGAATGTTGTCTTCGATCTTGCTGGTTTTTCCGGGTTTGAACTCAAGCCCGGCGATTATCATCCGTGCGACCCAGAAGAAAATGATGTCGGGTCCGGTCACGAGCACGCTGGTCGGATAAAATTTCTTCCGTGTCTTCGCGTCCATCGTCTCGTAGGCCCACATCCACGATGAAAACCAGGTATCGAGCGTGTCTTCATCCTGCCGCCAACCTTCGCCCGGAGATTCGATCTGCACGCGAGTCTCGCCGTCGCGATACCACGCTGGGATTCGATGGCCCCACCAAACCTGACGGCTGATGCACCAGTCCTGAATGTTCTCGAGCCACTGCGCGTAAACTTTTTCCCAGTGTCGGGGAAAGAAACGGATGAGATGTTTTTTTACGACCGCGAGCGCTTCTTTTGTTTTCGGATAACGCAAAAACCATTGCTCGCTCAGTCGCGGCTCGATCGGCACCTCGCTCCGATCGCTGAAGCCGACATTATTTTCGTACGGCTCGGCTTTGGAGAGCAATCCCCTCTCCTGCAACAATTCAGCCGCTCTCTTCCGCGCCTCGAAGCGATCCAGGCCGTTCAGTTCCGGAACCGCGGGACAATTTATTTTCCCATCCGGGTGCAGAACATCGATCACCGGCAATTTGTGCCGCTGGCCAACTTCAAAATCTACTTTGTCATGCGCGGGCGTGACTTTCAGGACGCCGGTGCCGAATTCAGGATCGATCGCTTCATCGGCGACGACTGGAATTTTTTCGCGCGGCAGTGGGCGCCACACCTCTTTGCCGACAAGATCGGCATATCGTTTGTCTTTCGAGTGAACGGCGACGCCAGTGTCAGCCATAATCGTTTCCGGACGGGTAGTCGCGACTTCCAAAAATTTTCCGGGCTGATCGACGATTTCGTAGCGGACGTAGTACAGATTTCCGCGCTGCGGCTTGTTAATGACTTCCTCGTCCGACAACGCGGTTTGCGCAGCCGGGTCCCAGTTGATCATCCGCCGGCCGCGATAAATCAGTTTCTTTTTGTAAAGATCGACAAAGATCTTCTCAACCGCGCGAACGTAATTCTCATCGAAGGTGTAACGCTGGCGCGACCAGTCGCAGGAACAACCGAGCCGTTTGAGTTGCTGAATGATGATGCCGCCGTGCTTGTCCTGCCATTCGAGAACGCGCTGCAAAAATTTCTCGCGGCCGAGATCGTGACGGGTAACGCCTTCGTTTTTGCGGAGCCATTTCTCGACCGCGGTTTGCGTTCCAATGCCGGCGTGATCCATCCCCGGTAACCAAAGCGTTTCGAATCCCTGCATCCGTGCGCGTCGCGCGAGAATGTCTTGAATGCTGTCATTCAAAACGTGGCCGAGGGTGAGCACGCCGGTGATGTTCGGCGGCGGCATCACGATCGAGAACGGTTTCTTCTTCGAAGTCGCATCCGCTTCAAAATCGCGATTGTCGATCCAACGTTGATACCATTTCGGCTCAACCGTCCTCGGATCGTAAGTTTTCGAAAGCTCAGCCATCGCGAAGAATCATCGAGAGACAGAGCATGTTTGCAAAATGAAAAGCTAACCAGCACCTTTGGCGCGGCATGAGTGATGTGCGTCCCATCGGTGTTTTCGATTCCGGCATAGGTGGCCTGACCGTGGTCAAGGCCATGCGCGATCTGCTGCCGAACGAAAACATTTCCTATCTCGGGGACACTGCGCGCGTGCCGTATGGTCCGAAAAGCCCTGAAACCGTGCAGCGTTACGCAATCGAGCTCGCGGAAATGTTGATCAAACAAAACGCAAAGGCGCTGGTCGTGGCTTGCAACACGGTTTCGTCAGTCGCGTTGCCGGCGTTAACGGAAAAATTTCAGGTGCCGGTGATCGGCGTGATCGAGCCCGGCGCGCGCGCAGCCCTCGCCGTCAGCCGCAATCGTCACATTGGTGTAATCGGAACTCGCGCGACAATACGCAGCGGCGCCTACGAAAAAGCGCTGCGCGCCGCGGATGGCAATGTGCGCGTGAGCAGTCGCGCCTGCCC
>DASTJU010000300.1:0-3107 GCA_035716295.1 Chthoniobacterales bacterium
GAGCTTCGCGCCGAGATCGCGCTGTATCAACTTGGCCTCCCCTATCGGGAGACTTCGATGCGAAAAAGCTTTTGAACTCCGGTTGAAATGTCGCGATTCGTGGAAACGCGCGAAACTGTTTCGGTCCAAAAGCTCAACTGATCTCGCAAAATGCGCGCGGTAAAATCCTATTTGGACCCAAATGTCGGTCTTGCCCCTGAACCGGATAGATTCGGGCGGCCGCCATGGTCATTGGCAATTCGCACCCCGGCTTCCACCACCTGACAAAGAACATTCCTTTATGCAATCCGTCATGGGCCACTGAAAACTAGGCGGTCGGTCCTTTCAAACATTTTGTGAGTAAACAAGACCGCCCGCGGGAATTTACTCCCGCGGGCGGTCGCAAAATTCGGAATTAATAGCCGATCTTAGGTCAGTGCCCCACGTGACCCAGCATAAAGTTGAGTCGCACGGTCACCATGTCGCTCTGAAAATCAACGTTCGTCTCTCCCGGAAAGATCGCGCTATTATGGGACCGGAAATGGAACGTGTTGTCGCCCAGATCGGTATGCCGGTACTCAAGGCCGAGATTGATGCAGTCAGTCGCTGCCCAAGCGACGCCTCCGCCCGCCGTCCAACCGACCAGGGTATCGCTGCTCTTGGATACGTTCGTTTCGGTAAATGGACCCTCAACGAAGTTTAACGCGCTGCTTGTAAAGGTGCCCGTTTCAGAAGGAGTGAACGTCTCGGTCTCCCTTACCGTAAAATTCGTTGTGGCCGTGTCGGTCGCCGTCATTTTGACATCCGCGAATGCGCCGCCGCCGGTCACATAGAAAAGGCAGCGACCGCATGCGTAACCGGCGCGAAGACGCACCGAGGCCATCCAGTTCTCCTGCACCCTGCGCTGGCTGGTGAGGGCGGTATTACCGGTCACCCGCCTGCTCTGCTCGATCTCACCGCCGCCGGTACTAAATTCGTTCTCGAAATCCTCCAAAACGTCTGACTGTGAGCTGGTGAAACTGGACGAGCCCTTGCTCCCTGCGGCGTCGAAGTCACCCTCTAAACCTACAACGAAACGACCCCATTGTTTTTGGAAACCAACCTGACCGCCCCCAAGGAAGCTCGAGTTTCTCTCCGCATCCTGACCTGGGTTAAAGAATGTGAATGCTGCGGTATACGCCACGAAGGTATCACTATCTGTAGGATCACTGAAGATCTGATTGTTCTCGATAGTTCGCGTGAACGTTGTGTCAGTAAAGTAATGGCCGGTCTGATAATCGCCCAACTCACCGCCGAGGTTGACGCCAAGGTAAAAGCCACTCCAATCGTAGGCCTCGCACGATGAGACTGGCACCGGCGCTATTTCCTTCGATTGCAGTCTTTCGACGCCGGCGTTTGCGATTGTCGCGAACGTCAGAATGGCTGCGCAAAACATTGCGCCCAGGATGGTAATTCTTGTGTTTGGTTTCATAGGAATATGAATAGTTAAGGTTGAGCCGCGAAGATTGGCAGGCTTGGGGCAGGCCTTGCAAGCAAAAATTCGTTAGGGCTCTTATAATTTCTAGAACCCGCCAACGCCCCGGGCGAAGGGCGTTTTCGCCTAGGACTAACGGTTCAAAATATGGAGCGCGCGTTTCTCCACATTCATCGCTGCTTCTTTTACTGCTTCGCTCAAGGTGGGATGGGAATGACAGGTGCGCGCGAGGTCTTCCGAGCTGCCGCCAAACTCGATCACTGAAACAGCCTCGGCAATTAGTTCCGAGGCGGCGTGTTGCAATATATGCGCGCCGAGAATGCGATCTGTCTTCGCATCAGCGATGAATTTAACGATTCCATCGAGTTCATCATTCGCGATTGCGCGGGCGTTGGCCCGGAACGGAAATCTGCCGACCCGGTAGTCGATTTTCTTCTCTTTCGCCTGTTCCTCGGTCATCCCAACCCCGGCCAGTTCGGGATTCGTGTAAATGATTCCCGCGATCGCGTCATAATTGATGTGTCCGTCTTTGCCGGCGATCCGTTCCACGCAGGCGATTCCTTCGTCCTCGGCCTTGTGCGCCAGCATCGGGCCCGCGATCACGTCACCAATCGCATAAATGCCGTCGACCTTGGTTTTAAAATGTTCGTCGACTTTGATCCGTTTCTTTTCATCAAACTCAACACCGACCTTTTCCGCGCCAACGCCTTCACTAAACGGTTTGCGTCCGACCGAAACGAGAACCTTGTCGGCTTCGAATTTTAGTTCTTCGTTCCCTTTGGTGGCGGTGGCAGTAACACGGCCATTGTCGATCTTGATCGCGCTGACCTTGGTTTCGAGGTGAAAAGTAATTCCCTGCGCCGTGAGCGAGCGCTGAAGCAGGTTCGACAATTCGAGGTCGAAACCGACGGCGATCCGGGGCAGAAATTCGAGAATGGTCACTTCGGAGCCGAGCCGGTTCCAAACCGATCCAAGCTCAAGACCAATCGCGCCTGCGCCGATGACGAGGAATTTAGGTGGCGGTTCTGTGAAAGTAAGCGCTTCGGTGCTGCTGACGATTGTTTTGCCATCAAACTTCGCGAACGGCAATTCAACCGGTACGCTTCCAGTCGCGATAATGATGTTTTTTGTTTCGATCTCCTGAGTTTTTCCGTCCGATGATTTGACCGAAACTTTTCCGGGCGCCGTAATGGTGCCAAACCCTTCGAACGTCGTCACCTTGTTGGTCTTCATCAGCGCGCGGACGCCGCCGGTCAGCGTCTTCACGACCTTTTCCTTGCGCTGCTGCATCTTATTAAGATCGACATCTACGTTGCCGATGACGATGCCGTGCTTCTCGGCTTCCTTCTTCGCGAACATGAAATGATCGCTCGAAGTCAGGAGCGCTTTGCTCGGAATGCAGCCGACATTCAAACAAGTGCCGCCGAGTTCCTTGTCCTTTTCGACCATGGCGGTTTTTAATCCGAGTTGTCCCGCGCGAATCGCGGCGACGTATCCGCCTGGGCCTGAACCGATGATTACGACGTCAAATTTTTCCATTTAAAAATCCAGCGGCAGCTTTTTTGGGTCCTCGATGCATTCTTTCACTTTAATCAGGAACGTGACCGCTTCTTTGCCATCGATCGCGCGGTGATCGTAGCTCATCGCGAGATAC
>DASTJU010000301.1:0-3346 GCA_035716295.1 Chthoniobacterales bacterium
CCGATCGATCTCGATGATTTCGCCTTGAAATGGCCAATCTTCGACTTTGGAAACGAGACCGGCGCGCACGGGATTCTCGCAAACATATGTCCACTTCTGCCCGTAACTTTCATCGTTACGCAGAAGATGATCGAAAAAGCCGGGCTGCCATAAAGATCGTGCCTGTTCTTTCGAAAATGCAGAGGTGATTGCACGCTTGAGGCCCTTCACCCATTCGGCGAGTTTGAATTCTTCGTCTCCGCAAATGAAAAAATGCATATGATCCGGCATTAATACATAGCGACCTACTGCCACATTAAAGTCTGTGGCACGCACAGCATAAGCTTCAAAAGCTTCCTTCACTTTTGCGAGGTTAGAGAACCTTTGCCGATGCAGGGTGCAAATCGTCACAAAGAACACGGGGGCGTTGTACCGCTGGAATATTTCCTCTAATCTGGGGGGACGTCCTTTAATCACGCAGTCGGTGTAATCCAAGACTTCGCGACCACAAAGCAGATTATTGTTTGCGCGTGAGGACACGCGCCTCTACACCCGGTGAAGCAAAAAATGGCGGCGAACCGTTTCCAGCCGCCGCCATTTTCCTCCCTTATGGCCCTGAAGTTATTCAGCCGCCGCGTCGTGCATTTCTTTCATCGCGTTGCGCATGTCCTGCCGCGCTTTTTGCATCGCATCGAACTTCTTCTGTTGATCCGGCGTCAGGATCGGACGGATCTGCGACATGGTTTTGTCCATGATCGCGTGGGTCTTTTCCATCGCGTCCTTGTGAATGGCGATGATCTGCGGCCGGGCCTGATCGATCAACGGCTGGACCTTCGCCTGTTGCTCGGCGGTCAGGTCCAACGACTTGGTCAGATGTCCCAGCGCCATTCCCTCACCGTGCCAGCCACCATGGCGTCCATCAGGTCCGCCTTGGGCGAAAGTGTAGCCAGCAACTGCGATCGCGCCGATTACTGCGAGTGTAAGTAAGTTTCGTTTCATATTTGTTTTCCTTTAAATGGTTCTCACTGTTTTCATAAGTCGTGACTGCGTGCCGGCTGCATCGGTTACATCTAATTTTTATCTGCTTCCGGCCATGAAACTTGTAACCGCCACCCATCCACACCGGTCATTTTCAGTAGTGTGGATACGATCTCGATAACGACATGGCTGATCACGACCCTGCTGAGCTGGTTCAGGCTGCCCTGCGCCACGATGATGAAGCGGCTCGCGAACTGGTTCGCCGTCTTTATCCGCTTGTCGCGAAAATGGTCCGCTCGCATCGACCGCGACGAACTAGTGAAGAGGATCTTTGCCAAATGATTTTCATCAAAGTCTTTCAAAAGCTTTCCCAATTTTCCGGCAAAGTGCCGATCGAGCACTGGGTCTCGCGCATTGCCGTGAACACCTGCCTGAGTCAGATCGAAGCCGAGAAGATCCGCCCGGAGGTGCGTCACGCCGACCTGAGCGAAGAGGAGCAGGCGGTCGTAGAAAATCTCGCCGCCTCGTCCGACGAACTGGCGCCGGACCGGCAACTGGCGTCACGCCAGCTGGTCGAACATTTGCTTCAATTGCTCAAGCCGGTTGAACGCCTCGTGATCGATTTGCTTTACTTGCAGGGCCGTTCCGTCGAAGAAATTCACAAGATTACGGGCTTGGGCGTAGCGGCGATTAAAGTCCGCGCGTTTCGAGCCCGACAAAAAATGAAAGCACAACTCGCAAAAACTGGAGCGGGGAGGAACTTATGAAAGATGTCGATCCTTCGACTTCGCTCAGGACAAGCCTTGATCGGTTATTGCGCGCCGCGGCGCAGGCAAAAGATGACACGCCAGTCGAAATGCCGTTTGGTTTCGACACCCGCGTGATCGCGCTTTCACGTCGAAATGGAAACGGTCCCGCCGTCGCGGGACTTTTGCGCCGGGTCGCGCTGGCAGCGGCCGCCGTGATTGTTTTGGCGAGCGCCGGCGCCTGGCTCGAATTCAACCTGGATGGCGATCCAATCGTGGCGTCCGGAAACGAATTCGCCATCGCCGATTCAGTTATTCAGGATGAGGTTGCACCATGAATAGCGCGCTGAAATGGAAATTGATCGTCGGTTTCGTGCTGGTGTTTCTGGCCGGCGGCGCCACCGGCGTCTTTATTAGCGCGGCCACAGCCCATCATTTCTTCGGGGCACATCGTCACGGCTTTGCTGCTCAAGCGATGAAGAGCCGTTTACAGCGGCAACTTCGATTGACCGACGAGCAACTGGCCAAGATCTCGCCGATCATCGAAAAAACGGGAGCGAAGCTCGAAGAGATTCGGGGCGACACCGGCCGGCGCGTTCGCGAAACGATCGCCGAAGCGCACCGCGAGATCGCGCCGCTTCTAACGCCAGAGCAGCAGCAACGCTTGAAAGAGATGGAAGCGCGTCATCGCCGCTGGTTCCAACATCACCGGCCAGGGCGCGCTACTCCAGGTTCCGAAGCTTCGCCCGAATAAGGGATCAATTTCGTTGCGCGGCGCGAGTGAGCAGTTCGCGCACTTCTTCGTCGCTCGTTTGCGAGAAGTCTTCATAATACTGACCGACCGCTTGAAAGAATTCCGGTTCGCTCGCGCAGACGACTTCGTCGGCCTCGTCTTCGAACTCGCGGCACGTGTCCGGCGGCCCAACCGGAACGGCCACGACAATTTTCGCTGCGCCGCGTTGCCGTAACGCCTTGACCGCCGCGCGCATGGTTGCACCTGTCGCCAATCCATCATCAATCAGAATGACCGTTTTATCGCGAAGCTCGGGCGCCGGTCTTCCATCGCGGTAACTTTGCTCGCGGCGCTGCAACTCGGCCGTTTCCTTCGCCGTCACGGCTTCAATGATGTCATCCGCGTTTGGCAATGCGCGCGCGACATCTTCATTTAGAACACGCACGCCGCCGGAAGCGATCGCGCCGACGGCGAGTTCTTCAAAACCCGGCACGCCAAGTTTGCGCACGATGAAAACATCGAGCGGAACACGAAGCGCTTGCGCGACTTCGTAAGCGACCGGCACGCCCCCGCGCGGCAAACCAAGCACAATGACATCGTCGCGCCCGGCGTACTTGGAGAGCTTTAGACCAAGCAATCGTCCCGCTTCGGCGCGATTTGGAAACGCTCCTTCCATGCGATCACGGTTTGCCGCGAATAATTTCGCTGAGCGGAATCATTTCGGCGATAGGCTGGCTTGCCTCGATGTAATCGCGAAAGCCGTGCGCGAAAGCGGCGCGCCGTAACTGCCACCATGTCTTTACTCCCGGCATATGAAAATACATTCGAGCATACGCGTCCCACCCTTCCCATTGCTGCGGGTCGAGAGTGCCTTGGCGTTTTTGAAACCACGCGTTTTCGAAAAGTTTGA
>DASTJU010000302.1:0-2020 GCA_035716295.1 Chthoniobacterales bacterium
GTTGCGCTCCTGGCTGGCGGCGCGACCGGCCAAATCAACACCGGACATGTCGATCTTGCCGTAATTGTTGAATTGATTCACGTCGCGACGCTGGTGCACGACGACATCATGGACGAAGCCGAGCGGCGCCGCGCCCAACCGACCGTGAACGCGCGCTGGGGAAATTCGCTCAGCGTTATATTGGGGGACTGCCTTTTCGCGCATGCGCTCACGCTGTCGACCAATTTTGAAAACGCAGATATCAGTCGCGCGATCGCTCGAACTGCCAGCGAGATTTGTTCGGGCGAAATGATCCAAACGCAACGCCGCTTCGATTTGAAACTGGCGGTCGAGGATTACGTGCGAATTGTGGAAATGAAAACCGGCTCGCTCTTTGCGGCGGCCGCGGAATTGGGAGCGATAATCAGCGAAGCTGACGCGCGATCGACTGAAATCTTGAAAACGTTCGGAATGCGCGTCGGCACTGCCTACCAGATCTACGACGATTGCCTCGACATTGCCGGGAACGAAGGCGCGACCGGGAAAACGCTCGGAACCGATCTGCGTAAGGGGAAATTTACTTTGCCCGTTCTTATTTTTTTGCGGTCCGCCTCCGAATTCGAGCGCGAACGTTCCGCCAGTCTGATCCTGGAAGGAAAATGCGACGAAGTCAGCCAACTGCTCAAAAACGGCGCGGGTAACGGCGCCTTGAGCGAATCGATTACAACTGCAAGCGACCTCATTCGCAGCGCCCAGGCCGGAATGAAAGCGCTTCGTCCAAATGCCTACACCGATGGGCTTCTCGGATTGGGCGACGTGCTACGGGAAATGCTCGAGCAGTTGCGCGCGTAATGTGGGAGGGGCCTTTGTGCCGCGACGAGGACGTGCATGATGGCCAGAAATCGCGGCGCTGAGGCCGCTCCCACATTAAAAATTCGGGAGATGCCGCAGGAAGAGCGGCCGCGCGAAAAACTCGCCGCTCGCGGAGCATCGGCTCTGACCGATCCGGAATTAATCGCAATTTTGCTGCGGACGGGCATGACGGGAAAAAACGCGGTTGAAGTTGGGCGCGACCTTTTGAAAAAATATGGTTCACTGCGCGGATTGAGCCGCTGCACTGTGGACGAGCTTAAAAAAGTTCCGGGCGTTGGTTTTACAAAAGCGGTGCAACTGGCGGCGGCTTTTAATCTCGGGAATCGTCTGGCGCGTGAAGTGTTGGCCAATCAAAAAATCGATTCGCCCGAGCTCGTCAACGAACTCGTGGGCGGCGAGATGCGAATGTTGCGTAAAGAAGCAATGCGCGTCGTGCTCCTCGATACCCGTTATCATTTGATCCGGACCGAGGATGTCTCCACCGGAACCGTGAATGAGAGCATCGCGCATCCGCGCGACGTTTTTCGTCCGGCGGTGATCGCTTCGGCGTATGCCGTGATTGTGGTGCACAATCATCCCTCCGGCGATCCTTCCCCGAGTCAGGCCGATCACAGTTTAACGCGACGCCTGGCCGAAGCGGCCGAGTTGATGCAGATCAAACTGCTCGATCACATCATCATCGGCGCGCAATCAAATAACGGCCCGGGCTATTTCAGTTTCAAAGAAGCAGGCGTGCTGTGAAAATTCATTCGACGGCGATTATCGATCCAACAGCGAAGATTGGCGCTGATGTCGCGATCGGACCGTACGCGTTGATCGGCGCGAACGTCGCCGTCGGTGAAAGATCGACCATCGAATCGCACGTTGTCATCGATCGTGATGTTACAATTGGCTCAGGCAACGTGATCGGGCCCGGCGCAATTATCGGCACCGCGCCGCAAGATCTTTCCTTTTCTTCCGAGCGCAAAACCTACGTCGCGATCGGAAATGACAACGTGATTCGGGAGCATTGCACGATTCATCGCGGCAGCGCGGAGGGAAGTGTCACCAAAATCGGTGATAAAAATTTTCTCATGGTCGGCGCGCACGTCGGTCACAACTGCGAGATTGGAAACAACGTAATTATCGCGAACAATTGTTTGCTCGGCGGTCATGTCCGCATCGGCGA
>DASTJU010000303.1:0-7310 GCA_035716295.1 Chthoniobacterales bacterium
ACGATCTCGAATGTCGGGTTGTTGAAAGCGAGCGTGCCCGCGCTTTGCAACACGTGCGCTTTGTAGTTCCCCGGAACCGCGGTGCGCAATTGCTCCACGACTTTGCGGAACCGAACCAGTTCATCGCGCGTGTAATCGGGATCGACATCGGAAACGGGCATGTGGGTCGAAATGCTGTGGATGTCGATCTTTGGCAGCGCCGCGACGCGTTTGAAAACTTCGACGGCTTCATTTTCCACTGCGCCCATTCGTCCCATCCCGGTGTCGACTTTGAAATTGATCGCCGTCTTACCGATGCGATCGAGTGCCTCCGCTTCCTGAAAAGTCGAAACTGTGGGAATGAACCCGCGTTCGACAATCGTCGCGAGTTCTTCCGGAAGTGAAGGGCCGAGAATGATCACCGGAAGATGAAATCTTTCGCGCAATGCGATTGCTTCTTCCAAATTGGCGACGCCGAACAGCTGCGCGTCGTCACTGAGCGCTTCGGCGACGCCCATCAGTCCGTGACCATAAGCGTTCGCTTTCACGACCGCGAGCAATTCGGCCGAACCAATCCGTTCACGCACGACCTTTGCGTTGTGGCGCAGCGCAGCGCGATCGATCTCGGCCCAGCAACGATAATTTTGCGTCATCTCTTGGGAACGGTGATGTGCGGTTCGCGCAAGTAAATCGGCTCGAGCGGCGGTTGCGCGAAACTTCGATTCGAATCGCTCGCAAGCCGCGCCAAAACTTTAGCGGAAGGATAGCGAATCTCAGCGCGCTCAAATTGTGGAAGCTTCTCGGTGGCAAAGATCGACATCGCGTGATCGACTTTATCCAGATTTTCACGGAGTTCAGCTTCCGACATCAATGTTGGACCTTCAGCCAGGTT
This sequence comes from Chthoniobacterales bacterium, assembly GCA_035716295.1. Lineage (GTDB taxonomy): Bacteria > Verrucomicrobiota > Verrucomicrobiia > Chthoniobacterales > UBA10450 > AV40. The sequence continues at coordinate 872 of DASTJU010000303.1, forward strand.
GTTATCACGCACGCGCGCAAAAAAGAACGACTGACGTCGGGCGTCGCCAATCACACAATATTCAGCAGGGTCGCACTCGATCGCACAGATCGACGGGAAACCGATCAACCGCGCTTGCGACGCCGTCTGCAATCCGATTGCGGCGGAAATGGCAATTCGAGTTCCCGCATATGAACCCGGCCCGAGTCCAACGATGATGGTAGCCGCTTTTCCAAATTGCTTCTGCACTTCAGCCAAGTATTCGAAGAATGGGCCAGAATTCTTTCGATCATTTGGCCAATCACGATTGAATTCGGATTTTTTGCCATCGAGTAGCGCGATGCTGCCCCGCACACTGGAAAGCTCTAGCGCGAGTAATTTCATTTGGCAGTAATCGCTCGCTGCGCTTCAGATTTTGTTTCAAACGAAATCCAGTGCGCAGTTTCCGGAATCAGGTCTGGAAAGCGGTCGGCCCATTCGATTACGGAGACACCGTCGCCAAAAAAATAATCATCGAGCCCGAGCCGTTCGGCCGATTGTCGATCTTCGACGCGGAAAAAGTCGAAATGATAAATCGGCAGGCGCCCGCCAGCGTATTCGTGAATAAGAGTGAACGTCGGACTGGTCGCAGCCGTAGCCGCACCCAAACCGGCAGCGAGACCTTTGACGAATTGCGTTTTGCCGCTGCCAAGATCGCCGGTGAGCGCAAGCACATCCCCCGGCTTAAGATTTTCCGCGAACCGACGGCCAAAACCTTCCGTTTCGTCCGGGCTATTTGAAATGAACGTAGCCACGTTTCAATTGCCGATTGCCGATTTTCGATTGCCGATTGAGTTGGCCAATTCGCGTCAGCAGTAGTTTTGGAAATTTCTTGCGCCATTTTTTTTGAAGACGCGCGCTATCGCGCGGTGAGATTGCGAACAGTAGTTCGTAATCTTCGCCGTCGGAAATCGCATTCTCGATCTTCGCTCCACGCGCGAGCGGCAATTTTCGCCTCTCGATTCTGAATCCGAGTTTGCTTGCCCTGGCCAGACGCGGGAGATCGGCGCCGAGTCCGTCGCTCAAATCCATCATGGCGTGGACACGGAAATTATTCGTCAACCAGCGGGACTCATCGATGCGCGGCATGAAGTGCAGATGTTTCCCGCGCAACGATCCGCCCAGCCGGCCAGTCACAAAAAGATCGTCACCGTTCTTTCCCCCAGCGCGCGAGAGCCGCCGATCTTTTTCAACAAAACCGGAGATGCTGACCGAGATTACGGCCGGGCCACGCGTGGCGCTGGTTTCACCACCGACAATGCTGACATCGAAATGCGCAGCCGCCGTTTTCAAGCCCCGATACAATTTCTTGGCCCAGGATGTCGATCTTGTGGCCGGCACAATCAGAGTAATGAGAGCAAATTGCGGGACGGCGGAGGTGGCCGCGAAATCACTCAGCGGTCGCATCATCGCTTTCCAGCCGATGCGAACGGGATCCGCGGCCGGCGCGAAATGAATTTTCTCGACTACGCAATCCGTTTTCAGGACGAGGAGATTTTTCTTTGCCGGAGATTCAACCACTGCGCAATCATCGCCGGCGGCAGCGATCACCTCGCGCGAAATCGGCAGCTCGCGCAGCAACGACGCGACGAGCGCGTCTTCGCCGACTTGACGCAGCTTCATTGCTGAAACAGTTCGGGGAAGGCGAGCAAGATGAGCTGGACGGAATTGAAGAGCGCATGCATCGACATGGAAACAAGGATCGACCTGCTCCATTCGTAGGCAAGAGTGAAGCAGACTCCGAGGACAAACAGTGGCGCGGCCGATGGCAAATGAGCGTGAGCCGCAGCAAAGAGCAGCGAATTGAAGACTAGACCAACGCCGATGCCGAAATAGCGGCGGAAGACACCGTAGATAAAAAATCGAAAAATGAATTCCTCGGAAATCGGCGCCACGACCACGGCCAGAACAATGATCAAGACGCGCTGGCCGATGGTGCGCGAACTGTTGAAAAGATCGACAATCTCCTGCTTGCTCGAACCGCCGCTCAACGCGTTTTGGGTGATCCAATCGGCGATGCCGATCAGTGGCCACGCGGCCAATAATAACACAATCCCAGTGCTCAACGCGCGCCGCAGACTGCTTTTCGAGAATCCTGCTAACGCATCGATATCGAATCCACGAATGTTCAGGAACGCCAGAACGATTAGGACGATGGTGACGAATAACAATTCGCCTGCCACTACGACAGAAGTCGTGACCTGAGATCGCGGGCCTGAGGCAGACTTAATGATCATCCATAGAAAAAAGGCAGTCACCAAGCAGGCCACTCCTGCTTCCGGTAAACCAAACATCTTTGGCGGCGGCCCAGCGATCTCCTGATTCGCAATGGTGCGACGGGCGCCGATCTGCCAGACAAGCGCGAAATAAATGGAGAAACCTACAAAAACGAACGCGAAGAAGAAGAATCCCAGCGCGATTGAGGAAGCACCCGCCAACATTTTGTTTCTGCGCAGTTAGGGTGCGTAAAAGCTCGGCAGAAAATACGCGCGCCCGCTCTCGAGTTGAGGCACGAGCTGTTTTGGCAATTGGAGTTCGATCTTCGAATTACCGGTTTGGCCGAAAGCACGGAAAAATCGGGAAAGACTAAAGGGCGGCCCGTACTTCACCACCGTCGCCTGCGGCGCGTTGCCAAGTTGTTTCGCTTTGGCATACGCGTCCTCGATCTGACCGAGCCCGTCGATGAGTTTGTTGTTCAGCGCTTCTTTCCCGGAAAGAATTCGGCCGTCGGCAATCGTGTTGCGCAGCATCTCGGCCGGAAGACTGCGTTCCCGGGCCACGATCCCCAGAAACTTGTCGTAGGTTTGCATGACGAAACTCTGGATCAATTCGCGTTCCTCCGGAGTCATCGGGCGCGCGCCGTTCAAAATGTCTTTGAACTTGCCGCTTTTGAAAACGACCGAGGCCAGTCCGATTTTATTGAACAACTGCTCGTAGTTGAGCGTTTGAATGATCACCCCAATGCTGCCGGTGATGGTCGTCTCGTTGGCCATCAAAAATTTTCCGCCGCAGGCGATGTAGTAACCGCCCGACGCGGCCAGCGAATCCATGTAAATCACGACCGGCTTGCGGGCGCGCGCTTTGGTCACAGCATTGTAAATTTGATCGGACGCGGTGACTTCGCCGCCGGGCGAATCGATTTCGAGCACGATCGCTTTGACGCGGTTGTCATCGCGCGCCTGCTGCAACGCCAGCCGCATATCTTCGACCATCGAATCGCTCACGTTGCCCGGAATCGAGGAGCTGATCAGACCGCGCATCGTAATCAACGCGATCCGGTCCGGAACCATGCGCGCGCCGCGCTCAATCACCATTTCCCGGAAGCGCGGCACTGGCTCTTCAAAATGCGCACCGGCCGTCCCAAACCCACGGAACGCCGCCAGCGCCAGAATGAAGTTCATGAACACGCTGGCACAGAGCGCGACAAACAAAAAAATCGTGAGACAACCGAGTTTACGATCAGCCATGGCTTCCGGTTGAAACTGGCGGAGAACGACGGCTGGCACAAGCGCTTTTCAATCGGCCAAACTAAGGCCGCAACCTTTCGCAGCCGCGAAGGTTTATTGGGTGCTTGCAGGTGGCCGATTTTGGCTCGCTCTCCAAATTTGCTGGTCTGGAAGCTGCTTGGGAATGAGGGACTTTATGAACAGCAGCGGCCATCTGGCGGTAAGCGAGGCAGCCACCCGTCGCACCAAGAAAAACAAGGCGCACAAACGCTCGCGCAATCGCGGCCGAAATGGCAAAGGCGCTCCGAGCCACGATGTTGGAACGACCATGGCCGCAGCCGGCACGCTCACGCGCACCAAAGCGCTCTTACTGGCGGCATTGCGGGTGTGGGAGCTTAAGCACCGCTTCCACGAATAAGCAACGTGACGTTGCATCCGGTTTGCTTTGCGTGAGGACACGCGTCTCGACAAGTTGTCAGCTCTTCGGCTCGACTTTGACGTAGATTTCACGCGGCGCGTTCGGGAAATATTTCAGGAGCGCGGGACAGAGCCAGCCTTCCATCTTGATTGCAGGGATTCGCAGCATGACTACGTTGCCTCCGCAAATTGCGCCCGTAGCTCAGCCGGATAGAGCAACGGATTTCTAATCCGTAGGTCGGGTGTTCGAGTCACCCCGGGCGCGCTTGAGAAAAAGAAGATGAAAGCGACTCTGCTCTCGCCGCAGCTGTAGATCTACCACCGGTGAAAGGCGGGATGGCCTTCTTTCACCGCGACAAAAACTCCGCGACATGTTGCGCAGACTTTGCCGCCGCCGCTCAGAGTTCCTTCAATCGTCGCGCGGGTGTCAGTCAGATCGACAACGTGCGCTGACAGCGAAATTGGGCCGTTCGTCGGTGTCGGGCGCAGGAGTTTGATTGAATATTCCGCGGTCACAGTGCACGGCGGATGATCCGCGCCGGCGCGCTTCATCAAATGGTAAGCCGCGGTCCAGTTACAATGACAGTCGAGCAACGCGCCGATGATTCCGCCATTCAACACCCCAGGGAACGCTTCGTATTTCGGTTCCGGTTTCCATTCGGCGACGACTTCCCCGTTCTTAGCAAAGCTTCGGATCCGCAAACCGTCAGGATTCGACGGCCCGCAACCCCAGCATGCATTTTCGGGGGCGTATTGTTCTTGAAGCGATTCCTCGCCCATTGATGAATTTTATTTAAGGCCAGTCCGGCTCGGACTAAGCGCCGCCCGCTGGACCGGGGTATTTCCGGAGCTTCGGTCCGGCGTAAAGCGAGCGCGGGCGAATCAATCGATTATTGTCGTGCTGCTCGGTCACATGTGCGCACCAACCTGCGACGCGCGATGCGGCAAACAGCGGCGTGTTGAGCTCAGGTTTGAACCCGAGCATCCAGAAAACGGGCGCTGCATAAAGATCGACATTCGCGCAAAGACCTTTTTCCCGGTCCATTACTTCTTCGAGTTTTTCGCAAATGAGCACCCAATTCTCTTTCCCTGTGCGCTTGCCGAGATCGCGCGCGATCTCGCGCATGACCGGCACCCGCGAATCGCCTTCTTTGTAAACCCGGTGCCCGAAGCCCATGATCTTCGCCTTCGCGGCGAGTTGTTTCTTCAACCATTCCTCCGCGCGATCGGGCGTCTTGATTTCCTCGAGCATCTTCATCGATTCTTCGTTCGCGCCTCCGTGCAGTGGACCTTTTAAGGTTCCGATCGCCGACGTCACCGCCGCATAGATTCCGGCGAGCGTGGACGCAGTGACACGGGCGGCAAAAGTGGAGGCATTGAACTCATGATCGGCATACAGATTGAAAATCGTGTCTAGCATCCGCGTCTGCCATGCCTCGGGCACTTTCCCATCCAGTTTGTAAAAGAAATTGCCAGCCTGGTTCAGCTCCGGTTTTTCCGGCAACGCGTCCTGACCGTGCAAAATCCGCCAACCGTCCGTGGTCAGGGTCATGACGCGCGCGATCAGCTTGATCGATTTGCGAATGTTGGCGTCGTGGGAATTATCGTCGAGATCTTTGTCGAACGCGCTCAACATCGAAACACCGGTGCGGAGCATGTCCATCGGATGCGTCGATTTCGGCAAAAGCCGCAACATCTCGACCACTTCCTTCGGCAGCTCGCGTTGAGCCGCGATTTGTTCCTTGAAGTCCTTCAATTGCTTTCCGTTCGGCAATTCGCTGTTCAAGAGTAAATAAGCGACTTCCTCGAACGTCGCTTTGTCGCCCATCTCATGAATGTCGTAGCCGCGGTACATCAAGCCAGCATTCGGATCGACCCAGCAGATTTTCGTCTCGCCCGCAATCACGCCGGCCAAACCCGGGCTGTATTCTGGTTTTGCGTCAGTGCTCATTATCTTCGCTCACGTTAACAACGATACGCCGTTCGACAAATGATCAGTCGCGAAAACCTTTCCAGTCCTCGGCCGCCGGATCGTAGTCGAGAAGGTCGTATAACTCCTGCCGCGTCTGCATCTGGTCGAGCCAATCGTTCTGCGTTCCGGATTTTTTGAGCGCCTTCAAAAATTTCTCGGTCGCTTTCATCGAAACGCGAAAGGCGCTCTGTGGGAAAATGACCATTCGATAACCAAAGTCAGCGAGCTCCCGGAACGAAAGGAGTGGACTCTTGCCGAATTCCGTCATGTTCGCCATCAGCGGTACTTCGATCTCCTTGGCGAAATCTCGAAACTCGTCCGCACTTTGCAACGCTTCCGGAAAAATCGCATCCGCGCCGGCTGCGAGATATTCCCCCGCCCGCTTGACCGTGCGATCAAAATCCTCCACCGCCCGCGCGTCCGTGCGCGCGATGATCATGAAATCGGGATCGCGCCGTGCCGCCACCGCGTTTTTGATTCTCTCAATCATCGTCCCAACATCGACAATCGTTTTGCCGGCGAGATGGCCGCACCGTTTTGGAAATTCCTGGTCTTCGATGTGACAGCCGGCCAGACCCGCTTTCTC